>JAUVJE010000213.1 GCA_030592355.1 Clostridia bacterium | reverse complement strand
TTATAAATTCGTTTTTTCTTCCGGGCAAGGCCAGGGCGGCGGTTTCATTAGTCCTTCTAAGTTTGCTTGTATAAATTTTATCAAGTTCTTCATCCTTAAAAAAAGAACCCAGTAGAGTTGCCTGGTGTCTCCCGTTCTCTGATAAACACGTATCTGTAATTCCATTGAATTTTACACTTTTATTGCCTTCGGACTCCGCATGCCTCATTAAATATATGACCAATTTTTAATCTCCATTCATTATCAATTCACCTGTAAGTTTACTTACATCGCTAATACTGTTTTCTTCCATATATGATTTTATACCCTCTGCGACATCACTACAAGCACGTGGATTGTTAAAATTCCATGTCCCTACCATTATTGCTGAAGCACCCGCCAGAATAAACTGTATGGCATCCTCTGCGGAACAGATGCCCCCCATGCCGACCACCGGTATCGATACTGATTTATATACTTCATGCACCATTCTCACAGCAACGGGCCGTACCGCCGGTCCTGATAATCCACCGGTGTTGTTTGCGAGAACCGGCCGCCTTGTATTTACATCTATAACCATACCTGTAATTGTATTTATAAGCGAAACAGCATCCGCACCCTCCGCTTCCGCTGACAAGGCAATTGATGCAATATCCGAAACATTTGGCGTAAGTTTTATCATTATGGGTTTTTTCGTGGCTTTCCTAACTGCTTTTGTTACTTCTGCCACACCGCTCATTGTTGTTCCAAATGCCAGGCATCCTTTTTTTACATTAGGGCAGGAAACGTTTACTTCAAGTATATCTATCCCTGTGCAATCCAGTTTTTCTGCCATTTCAATATAATCGCTCACTGTATTTCCCGCAATATTAGCAATGATTTTAGTGTCGAATTGCTTTAAATAGGGTATTTCATCGCGGATAAAGGCATCAACCCCCGGGTTTTGCAGGCCTACGCTATTCAATATCCCCGAAGGCGTCTCTGCTATTCTCGGCGTATCATTACCCAATCTCGGTTGCAAAGTCAATCCTTTTACTGAAATACCGCCTATTTTATTAAGATCCACATAATCAGAATATTCCCGGCCGAACCCATATGTTCCGCTTGCGGCTATTACAGGATTTACAAACACCACACCGGCAATATTTACTCTTGTATTTACAACCATTAGTCAACCTCCGGAAAGACTATGTCCCCATTAAACACAGGGCCGTCCTTACAAACTGTTTTTCTTCCTATGCCCTCTGCGGTTTTAACTTCACACGAGCAGACCAGGCACGCTCCTATGCCGCATCCCATTCGTTCCTCAAGCGAGACCTGAGACCTTTCCCCGTTGCTTCGCACCATTAACACCACTTTTCGGGACATAATTTCAGGACCGCATACAAAAATCATATCGTACCTGCCCGGTTTATATGTTTTTGAAAATAACTCTGTAATAAATCCGCTGTGTCCCCTGGAACCGTCGTCCGTTGACAGATATACATTGCAGCCCTCTGTCTTAAATTCATCTTCAAGAATAACTTTCCCGGCACATTGATAACCCATAAATACATCAATATTACATTCACCGAGGCTTTTAGCGAGAAAGTAAAGCGGATAAATTCCGATACCCCCTCCAACTATGGCAATATTGCTGAAATTATCATCAATGCAAAATCCATTGCCAAGGGGTCCCATAACATCAATCTTCGCGCCTTTTTTCTGTTCAGCGAGCAGCATTGTTCCCTCTCCCCTGATCTCATAGCCAATATCGACACAACCTTTTTCTGCATCCGCATCCATTATGCTTATTGGACGCCGTAGTATCAGCTTGTTGTCCGAAGAACATATAATATTAAGAAATTGCCCTGGTTTTGCCTTGGCTGCAATATCCGGTACGAAAAGCCTCATAAGCATATTGTTTTTACAAAGGATTTCATTTGAAATTACAAGTGCATTCAGATTCATAACTTATCCCTCTTCAATTTACCTAGTTCAATGGCTTCCATATCTTCGATTTTAACACCTCTTGCCAGACACTCTACAAAAGCTCTTGCCGTATCCAGCGATGTCAGGCAAGGCACTGTTGTTTCAACGGCTTTCCTACGGATTTTAAACCCATCCCTCTCCGGCTTTCTTCCTTTTGTAGGTGTATTGATAACTGCACACAGGGAATCAGATTCCATCAATGTAAGCACATCCTTGTCTCCCTCTCCAATCTTACGCACATAATTTGTTGCTATGCCATGATGATTTAAAGCTGCGGCTGTTTTAGCCGTTCCATACAATGTATATCCAAGTTTCTCAAGTTTTTCAGCCAGCGGGATTATTTCTACCTGATCGGTGTGGCGAACAGTGAGCAGCACATTTTTCCTGTCTTTATGCATAACCATTCCCGATGCAAGCAATCCTTTGAAAATTGCATCATTTAAATCCTTGGAAATTCCCAGCACTTCGCCTGTGGATTTCATTTCGGGGCCAAGGCTCGCATCAACGTCAAGCAATTTATCAAATGAGAACACCGGTACTTTAACCGCATAGTATTCGCCGTCAGGATACAATCCGGTTCCGAATTCGAAATCACTGAGTTTCTTACCCATTATCATATGGGTTGCCATTTCTATAATAGGAATCCCCGTTACCTTGCTTATATAAGGGACAGTTCTGCTTGAACGTGGATTGACCTCAATTACATACACCCTGTCATTATGTATAACATACTGCACATTGACCGTGCCGACAATCTGCAATTCCAGTGCAAGACGCCTGGTATAGTCAACTATATCATCCTTTAGCCTCTGGTCCAGCGTTACAGAAGGATATATTGATATACTATCTCCGGAATGCACCCCTGCTCTTTCAAGATGCTCCATGATGCCCGGTATAAGTATATCTTCCCCGTCGCATATTGCGTCAACCTCTATTTCACGGCCAACCATATATTTATCAACGAGGATGGGGTGCTCCTGCTTTTCCATGTTAATGATTTTCATATAGTCGCGTATGTCTTTTTCATCATAAGCGATTTCCATCCCTTTGCCGCCCAGCACATACGACGGGCGCACCAATACAGGATAAATCAATTCATCGGCAGCAGCAACAGCTTCTTCAACTGAGAAAATCATTCGGCCATCCGGACGCGGTATATTTGCTTTTTCAAGTACATGGTCGAATTTCCCCCTGTCTTCAGCCGCATCCATTGACTCAGGAGATGTTCCTAAAATAGGAATTCCCATTTTTGCAATAGCCTCAGTCAGCTTGATTGCCGTTTGCCCTCCGAATTGCACAATCGCTCCCTCAGGTTGTTCCCTCTCGACAACATTTGCTACATCTTCTTCTGTCAGCGGTTCAAAATAAAGCCTGTCGGAAGTATCAAAATCCGTACTGACAGTCTCAGGATTACTGTTTATAATAATTGTTTCATATCCCATTTCTTTAAGAGCCCATACGCAGTGAACGCTGCAATAGTCAAACTCTATACCCTGTCCGATCCGGATGGGGCCCGAGCCTACGACAAGTATCTTTTTCGCATCAGTATCCTTTACTTCGCAATCCTCGTCATATGTGGAATAATAGTATGGTGTTTCGGCTTCAAATTCTGCAGCGC
>JAUVJE010000152.1 GCA_030592355.1 Clostridia bacterium | reverse complement strand
TGTTACAATTTCATTAAATTTTATACTGATGTGCGGGTTTGAACCTATATTCGTATTGTAATTACAAGTTCTAACCTTTATAATGTATGCATACTAAAGAAAAAGCGGGGTCGTTATTATGATTCGCGATAAGGTTATCGGTAACTCTCTTCACGTTTTGGACATTTTAAGAAATATTAGTAAAACCCAGGAGCTTGAAGCTACTGTGGTTTTTTCCGCGACGGATATTCACAGGGGAATCCTGTACTACTATCGCAGAGATAAGCAACTCTTCCTAAAACTGAATGAGATGGATGAGAGATTCGTGCAGGAATTTGATATTAATGTGTCATTCCTGCTTAAGGAAACTGTTTTTAGTTTTGACACCAGCATACTCGATATCACAGAAAACATACTGGAACTTAAACCGCCGGTGGTATTCACTTCAAGCTTCAAGCGCCACATTTCACGATACTCTCCTACAGATGAGGAAACACTACTGGTTAAAATGCCGGATGGTTCGCTGCATGATGTTAAAGACATTACAACATCAGGAGTTGCTTTTTATTCAGAGAAGCTGGGTTATAAAATCGGCGACCGCATCAAAAACATGCAGATTCTCATGAAAAATGATTTTGTGCGTCTTGATGCCGATGTAAAATATATTATTGAAGCTGACAACGGCTATTTCTTCTATGGCACAAAATTTCCCAATAATAATTGGTTCAGATACTATTCTCTGTTTAGATATATTTTCAAACAAACTTATCCGGACATTAAGCAGATTTTCACTTTTTCGCGCGAGGAGATATATCTCCTGTATGAAAACTCCGGGTATTTTAATCTAAAACCGGGTGATGAAATTGAAGATTCATTTAACAAAATGTATAAAAATCTAAAAAGGATCAGTGATTATCCGCAGATTACTACAAATCCGGTATTTGTCCATAACAATAAGATGTATATGGGAGCTTCTGCCTTAAGGATATATAACAAGACTTTTCTCGCCCAGCATCTTGCCGCCATTCCCGAGTCCCGGTTGTTCCCAAGTTCAAAACATTCCATATATCTGGGCTTAAGCGATTATTTAATATGCAATCCTTATTATGAATATTATCTCACCTATTTTGATGCGCAGAATAAGTGGCATAACAGAATGTACGGAAGTATCGCAGGTTATATCAATGATAAGAACAAGTATCTCTACGATACCGTTGAGTATTTCGAAGTTTCTTACAACGAACATGCGCTTTTATCTGAAAATTCTTACAGCGCGGAAATTTTAACCGATACAACCGAATTTTCAGAATATGCAGAAGAAAACATCCCTTCTCTTGTACGCTACACCTATGGATTGGACAAGAAGAATATTGATTTGACTGAAATAAAGCAGATTTATGAGTTAATCGGCCTTTATATTGACAGATGTATAATTAAGATTGTTAAAGATGATGTCGTGACTGCTTATGCTGTTTGCGAGGCATATACAACCGGATTAAACCACTTTAATATTTTAGATTCGATAAAAGTATATATCGTTGAGAAAAAACCGGATTTGAATTCTGTCTTTAATGCATTAATTGGTGAATCCTTATCCTTTTACGATAGATACGAAAAGAACCGGACAAATCTGTTTATTAAACTGGACAGCGACGTAAAGGATACCATAAATGTACCCGGAATCCGCTATAGTCATTTAATAGGCAGAGGACTTGTTGACAGAAACGGCATCATTGAATATAAAAATCTAATGATGAATATGTCGAGGTAATAAATGGAAATTATTTTAAATCCCTATTTCATAATTCTTAACATCTCTTTTGTTCTGACTTTTTTTGTGTTCATTTTTACAATCAAAAAAAAGGACAAAACGCAACTACACCATATATTTATTTTAAATATTGCTGCCCTTTTAATCTGGGAACTCGGCCAGATGCTGGAAGTTTACTGGCGGGCTATTACCGGCGTATCCCTATGGGGATTCGTTTACTTATATTTCATTGGTGTATGTTATCTTCCCCCATTGCTTATGTTCATGGGTATTATTTACAACAAACGGCAAATCAAACTTAAACCCAAGTACTTGTTGGCTTTTCTGCCAAGCACAATCTCATACCTCGTACTTATTACAGGCGCCTGGCATGATTGGTTTATAATTTTTTACAGTACGGACAATGCTTTGATTGAAGTCGGTAATTTTTTCTGGATTCACAATATCATAACTTATATGTATATTGTTGCCGGCCTTGTCTTAATCTTCTATACCTCTTTGAAATCATCCGGTTTCTTCTCGCGTCAATCAATAATGATTTTAATAGGGATGATGTTCCCATTCGTTATCAATATTTTAAGCAGTTATAAGATAGTAACTAATTTGCCTGTTTACATGACCTCTGTATCATTTTTAATAACAATACTATTTTTCATGTTTTCTATTTTAAGATACGATTTTCTTAATGTCATGCCCGTTGCTCTAAGCAGGGTATTCGACCAAATAACAGACGGCGTTATCATCCTGAATGAAAATCTCAAAATACTTGATTTTAATAGATCCGCTGAAGATATGTTTATGATTGGCGATATGACCCTTCAAAGAAATAGTATCCTTGAAAAGATTCTCAATGAAAATCTCCTTGGAAGAAAAGAGGCTAAGCTTTTCTACAGGAGTATTAGAAATACAACAAAAAACAGCAAACCCTTCTCCCTGGAAAAAACAATAGAAACAGATAACGATTTGCTGCACCTTAGCATAGAGGTTTCTAATGTTATGGTGAAAAATACCTATTATAGTACAATTATTCTTATTAAAGACATTACCGAATTGAAAAATCAAATGGAGGAATTGAAGCGCAGTCAGGAAATTCTAATGGAAAAAGAACGACTGGCTTCCCTCGGTAATCTTATCGGGGGCATAGCGCACAATCTTAAGACGCCGATAATGACCATATCGGGTGTTTCTAAAACTCTTGAGGCGCTGGGCGAAGAATACAGGGACTCAATTGACGATCCGGAAGTAACAAAAGAAGATCATCGGGAAATCGCAAAAGATATTATAGAGTGGTCGCATAAGGTATCGCCATATTGCTCCTACATGTCTGAAATGATTTCTGCCGTTAAGGGTCAGGCGGTTCAGCTTTCAACGGATGATTCTATAATATTTACGGTTTATGAACTCCTTAGCAGAATCAATATCCTCATGAAATTTGAACTCAATAAGTTCCATTGCGAACTCAAACAGGATCTGAATGCTTCAATTTATACTGAATTACAGGGTGACCTGAGTATTCTTGTACAGGTTTTTAACAATATAATTACCAACGCCATACAGGCGTATCAAGGTGAAAAGGGTGTTATCGACTTCAAAATAACTCAAAATGATGGTAGAATAAGGTTTGTAATAAGTGATAAGGGAATGGGTATTCCGGATTCTATCAAAGAAAAGTTATTTAAAGAAATGGTCACTACAAAAGGGAAAGACGGTACAGGGCTTGGCATGTATATGGCTTCTTCAACGGTAAAGGGGCACTTTAACGGTACCCTGACATTTGAATCAAAGATTGGGCAAGGAACAAGCTTTTTTATTGATATTCCCATTTACAAGGAGGTAGCTGATGCGACGCAGTAAAAGATTGGGTGCGGAAAAAAGAAATTATAAGATAATCCTGGTGGATGACGACCAGGGTATTATTGACTCTCTTTCTTCCGTTCTTCACCGGCAGGGATATGAAACAACGTGCATCACCAACCCTATCGAAGCAATCGAGCGGGTGAAGGATGAGCATTTCGACCTGATGATACTTGACTTTTTAATGGCCCCGATACACGGTGATCAGGTGGTTGAGAGAATAAGGA
This sequence comes from Clostridia bacterium, assembly GCA_030592355.1. Lineage (GTDB taxonomy): Bacteria > Bacillota > Clostridia > DUPQ01 > DUPQ01 > JAFGQE01. The sequence continues at coordinate 2,094 of JAUVJE010000152.1, read as the reverse complement.
GATTTAATTCTGAATTGTACATCCTGTTGCTTACGGGCCATAAGGATCTCGCCCCGCCTCTGGATACGATTAAAAAACTTGATATACAAGGATATTGTGAAAAAAGCGATAGATTCGACCAATTCATACTGCTTGTTGAATCCGGTATAAAGTCTATATCACAAATACGGACAATTAAAAAATTCAGCGAAGGACTCAACAGCATTTTAGAAGCTGTTCCCAGCATTTACCGCCTTCAGCCCATCGGAGAAATTCTTGAGCAAATCCTCAGGGAGATTCTTCCGCTTCTGGACAGCGAAAATGCGTTCATTCTTCTTGATAATTATGCAGCTCTTTCCGAAGATAGCGACAAAAGTATTTACAAGGGTATTGGGAAGTTTGACCGCGATGCGTCTTCCTTTGTTGATTATCTCGGGCATGAAATGATGGAAAAAATCGGTTCAGCGAGAATGGATAAAAAAATTATAACTTATGAAGACGGAATTATTTTACCCCTTGTTAATGAATATATGAACACCATGGGCGTCATTTATGTAGAAATCGGCGAAGATGAAATTGAAGACGGCATGAATCTTTTAACTCTATATTGTTCTTTAGTGTCTTCTTCAATTAATAATGCATTTCTTCATTCTTTGGTTAATGAAAAGAATGATGAACTGTCGCGCACATACGATATGCTCCGGAACAGGTATATGGATACCATTGAAGCGCTGAGGCTTGTAGTTGACGCAAAGGATATTTATACCCGGGGTCATTCTGACAGGGTTTCATTCTATGCTATGAAGCTTGGCGAATATATGGAACTTGATGAAAAAACCATAGAGATACTGAGAATAGGCGGTTTGTTCCACGATGTCGGTAAAATCGGCACCAGCGACGATATACTTGCCAAGACCGGCAAACTGACTATATCTGAATATGACCTTATTAAGCAGCACACAATAAAAGGAGCCCATATCTTGTCGGCGCTGTCTATGTTCAAAGAAATCGTACCCATGGTTAAATACCATCATGAGTATTTGGATGGTTCTGGATATCCCGAAGGCTTAAGCGGAGACCAACTGACGCTTGAAACAAGAATAATATCCGTTGTAGACGCATTTGATGCTATGATGAGCGACCGTCAGTACAGGGAAAAACTAGGGCTTGAAAGTGCCCGGCAGCAACTTCTTGAAAACTCCGGAACTCAGTTTGACGAGAAAATTGTTACCAACTTCCTTGATATGATTAGTGACTTTGATCCATTTTACGAAGAACTGCTTGCATATGAGCAAATTTCGTTAAACAGACTCATAACAACATAATTCCTCCTAAAAAAGCCGCCTTAACTGGCGGCTCTTTTTTTTCGACTATTTGACCCTGGGTCACGTGGTTGATTTTCGACCGGCTGACTCTGGGTTGCGTGACTGATTTTCGACCGGCTGACTCTGAGTTGCGTGGTTGATTTTCGACCGGCTGACCCTTGGTTGCGTGGTTGATTTTCGACCGGCTGACCCTGGATTGCGTGGTTGATTTTCGACCGCATGGTTGATTTTAATCGAAGTAAGCTAGGTACTCTTTGTTTGATTCAAACATTTCATCGGTCATCTGTTTGATTTCTTCAAGGCTGAGTACTGCGGATGTCAGCGGGTCAAAGCAAATTGCATGGAATATTTTTCGTTTATTCCCTTCGTAAGCTCCTTCTACGGCTAGTTCTTCACATCTTGAACTTATGTTATTTAAAAGTGCCAGCTGCGGTGGTAAATCCCCTACAGCTATGGCTTCCAGACCGTGTTTTGATGCAAGCACCGGGACTTCAACGCAACAGCCTTGAGGGAGATTTGTTATTAATCCATGGTTTCTGACATTACCGTTGAATTTAAACAATTCATGGTCACCGAACACTGCATTAAAAATGTATGATGCATATTCATGACCTCTTTCAAGTTCAATTTCCTCTTTCTCAAGCCATTCGTTAATACTGTCCTTCCATGTTTCTTCCCTTTTCAGATAACTGTTCACGATGTAAGCATATTCTCCGGGATTCCATCCGGTGCCATGGGTGCAGTATTTTTCAATCAAATCCCGGCGTTTGCGAAACCATGGGTTATACTC
>JAUVJE010000149.1 GCA_030592355.1 Clostridia bacterium | reverse complement strand
GAAGAAACAGTTATTGCATTAAGTGAGGCAGCTGAGGAAATACAGGATTCTATAAAAACATTGATTGATGGAAAGATTGCTGACGGAACAATGACTCAGGAAGAAGCCGCTATGTTTTTGGCAAGGGGATCCGGCGGGGAAATGCCATTGGAACGACCGGCTGGAGATGAAGATTCCAAGAGAATGCCGGGTATGCGCGGTCGGATGGGTGAATTTACAAAATCAGAGGCAGCAGAAGAAGATCCTAACACATAAGCATTAGGACTGATAAATAGGGATTGTTGAATAATACGGGAATTAAAATATACAGCAAAACCTGAATACTCGTGTAAAAAAACAAAACCTTACGGATGCCTTGGGCTGATGTAAGGTTTTGTTTTTTTGAAGCAAAGCGAAATTCTCTGTTTTTGCTTTGCTTCAAAAATCAGAAAATCATATATTGACCCGGAGACAATTCGCTAAAAATTTGTAAAATAAAAAATTCTTCTGAATCATAATCGGTCGAGGGTTATAGGATTGGATATGTGTATATATTTTGCCCGGAGCATACCTTTTATAAGATACTTGCAAACTAGACCTACAAAGATGCCGGATGCCACTCCTGAAAGCACGAGTATAGGCAGATAGTATGAAATGCGCAGGTCCGAAACTATTATGGCAGCAGCGGCAATTTGCCCGATATTATGAAAAACAGCACCCAAAACACTGATAGCGACGATACCAAATAACGGGCGTCTAATATTGTATAGAAGAATCATTGTAAAAATACTGAGCAACCCGCCGGCCAGGCTGTAAACCAACCCCGCCATATTACCAAACATCAGAGCTGCTAAAATCACTCTGCCGAGTTGTATTGTAATGGCGGATACCGGACCGAGAATAAAAAGAGCTGTAAGGGAAACGATATTTGTCAGACCAAGTTTAACTCCCGGTATGCCAAAGTTAACAGGCAGCATACCTTCAAAAAAGGAGAGTACCAGCGCCATTGATATAAAAATTCCCGATATGGCCATCTTTTTTATCATATTGCTCCTATTGCGACAGGGAGTCGATATCCTTATCGTCTTTATCCACTATTTCCAGGACCATTTTATGGGGCAGGCACACTATCTGTTCACCGGCTTTTGATATAGCCCGGTGGTTTACACAGGTTTTATTAGGACAGTCTGCATCCGATACCCAAACCTCGCCGTTGCGAATTATCACATAATTATTACCGGCATTGGTTACAACGGTTATTTCTGCGTTATCAGCCAATGGCAGTCTTTCAAATATTTCGCCGTCAACAGTTATCAGTACAGTTCCGTCAGGATTGTTTTCTCCGGTGTTGCTTAAAATGAGCATGGCCACCGGGATGAGAATCAGCAATGCTATTAGAATGGTATCGTTAAACAATCTTCTTTTCTTCATAAAATCACCACTCGGACCAACGTATTGAAAAATCAACGTTTTATTGTCTGTAATTATATAGCCTTTTCGTTATTGTATAAAGGCGATTGGAAAATATTCGGGAAATATTTTTCTGAAAGCAGGTTTTTATATTGACTTAATACTATCTAATGATACAATATGTAGTACACACTAAGATAAAAAAACACTATTGGTAGTGTTTTAGGAGGGGATATGAGCCTTACTGATAATGCAATCAAAGTCTTGGAAAATAGGTATTTATCTAGAGATGAAGAAGGGAATATTACTGAAACACCTGAAGAAATGTTCAGGAGAGTCGCCCACGCAATAGCTCAGGCGGATCTTAAGTATTTCAATGAAGAAGAGGTCAAAAAAACAGAAGACGAATTTTACAATATGATGACAAAACTGGAATTTCTGCCTAATTCACCAACCCTAATGAATGCGGGACGACCATTGGGACAGCTGTCAGCATGTTTTGTTTTACCGATAGATGATTCTATGGAAGCGATTTTTGAAGCCATAAAGAATGCAGCGCTTATTCATAAGAGCGGAGGCGGAACAGGTTTCAGCTTTTCAAAAATCAGACCCGCAGGTTCAGTTGTTAAAAGCACAGGCGGAGTTGCAAGCGGACCCATAAGCTTTATGAAGGTTTTTAACTCAGCAACCGAAGCAGTGAAACAGGGTGGCACCAGGCGCGGAGCCAATATGGGGATTCTGCGGGTTGATCATCCTGATATAAGAGCGTTCATTACCTGTAAGCATGACAACAAAGAGATAACAAACTTTAATATCAGCATTGGCATTACGGAAAAATTTATGGAAGCCGTTGAAAATGATACAGAGTACGATATTGTAAATCCTAAAAACAACAGAGTTGTTAAAAAAGAACGCGCCCGTGAAGTTTTTAATCTGATTGTAGAAAATGCATGGAACAATGGAGAACCCGGCATTATTTTCCTTGACAGAATAAATATGACAAATACAGTTCCGGGAGCAGGTGAGATTGAAAGCACAAATCCATGCGGCGAACAACCGTTGCTTCCCTATGAAGCATGTAATTTGGGTTCAATCAATCTTGTAGAGCTTCTAAAAGAGGACGGCTTGTCTTTTGATTATGAAAAAATCAGCCAGACTGTGCACCGGGCCATACATTTTCTGGATAATGTTATTGATGTAAATGTATATCCGCATCCGATGATAACTGAAAGGACCAAGGCTACGAGGAAAGTCGGGCTTGGTTTAATGGGTTGGGCTGATGCCCTATTCTCAATGAGAATTCCATATAATTCCCAGGAAGCCGTAGAACTGGGGAGAAGCCTGATGAGATATATTGACAGTGAGTCAAAAAAAGCATCCATGAATCTGGCGCAGATTAAAGGAGTTTTCCCGTATTATGATAAAAGCATCTTTAAAGAAAGAGACATATTGATCAGAAATGCGACTACTACCACCATAGCACCTACCGGCACACTTAGTATTATTGCCGGTGTATCAAGCGGTGTGGAACCGGTTTTTGCCCTTTCTTTCATTCGCAATGTTATGGATGAGGAACTTGTTGAAGGCAATCCCATATTTGAACAATATATGGAAAATGAGGAACTCTTTTCGGTAGAATTGATGAAACGAATTGCAAATGAAGGAACTCTCCATCATATAGAAGAGATTAATGATGATATTAAAAGGATATTCGTTACAGCTCATGATATTAGCCCGGAGTGGCATATTAAAATGCAGGCGGTATTTCAAGAATACACTGATAATGCGGTTTCAAAAACGGTTAATCTGCGAAAAGAAGCCACAAGGGATGATGTCAGGGATGTGTTTTTACAGGCATATTCCCTTGGCTGCAAGGGCGTAACCATGTACCGCGACGGAAGCAGGAATCTGCAGGTTCTTAGTGTAGGCAAAAGCAGTGAAAAGAAGAGAAAGCTGGAGCCCAAGGAAAGACCCGAGGTTACAACCGGATTCACACAGAAAGTGAAGATAGGCTGTGGCAACCTTTATATAACCGTTAACTATGATGAGAACGGGAAAATATGCGAAGTGTTTACCAACACCGGCCGTGCCGGGGGATGTCCGTCGCAGTCCGAAGCCACGAGCCGCCTGGTGTCAATAGCTCTTCGATCCGGTATGGACACAAAAGTAATAGTAGAGCAACTTAAAGGAATCAGATGTCCGTCTACTATCAGACAGAAAGGTCTTAAAGTATTATCTTGCCCAGATGCAATAGGACGGCTTATTGAAAAAGTAGATAAAATGAATAATAACGCAGAAACAGGCGCAGCAACGCTTGGCACAGGTATAGTGGAATCTACGGTAACTGTCAGCAGTTCTGCCATCTGTCCCGAATGCGGTGAAAGTGTGGAACATGAAGGCGGATGCATGATTTGCAGGCATTGCGGCTATTCCAAGTGCGGATAATTCTGATAGGTTAATTTGGTTTCAACAGCCGGTAATGTAATTAAACCATTAAGTATTATTAAAATAATCCCAGTGGTTTTTCGATAGCGCAAATCGGATTTACATAGCTATTTGCGACATATTATTTCGCTCATGTATCTGCATACACTTCGCTCAATAATAGTCTTAAAAACACCGTCTGAAACCAAATTTTCTCTATCAGAACTGTAATTTTCTCAAGGGAAACAAAATATCCTTACCTGACAAAAAAATCTGCCGTCAAAGTCTGCAGGTTAATTTTAGTTTCACCGCCAGGCTAGTCTAGTTTTCTTTGACTGGTATTGTTTTATGTGGTTTTCGCAAATTTATCCTTAGGGCAAATTTGCGAAAATTATACTGACTGTTAATTTTATCGTATATAATCACTCAAGCAACTGGTTTTCAAACCTTAACTATAAGAATACCGATATTTCTTCCATAAGTATTACAAAACAATCTGCCCGAAATAACCGTATATGTATACTATTCACAAAAAGCCATAGTGTTTTTTATGGAAAAATAAGTGGAAAGTATAGTGGTATATGTTATAATAAATGAGAACAAATACTAAGATGACTGGGGGATTGACAATGACTAAAGCGATAGACAAATATATAGTTGCTGTATATGACTATGATAGTACAGTAAAAATAGTTTCTGACGGCACAAAACTAATGCCCAAAGAAGCAGGGGTATATAAAGATTTCTTTGATAATGTGGTAATAAGCTGCAATACATTTGGAGAGCTTAAAAAGTTTATAAAAGCAAGCAAATTTGCAAAAAAAGACTGTATGCATTACTGGGAAGGCCTTGTATCACTTGATTATACATTGGTTATATTCAAGTATGTGTCTGATGATGAGAACTTCGTTGAAAACGCATGCGACAATGAATTAATCAAATTCATATCTGCAGTCAGATAACATAAATATAAACAAAGAGCTTTCATGATGTGAAAGCTCTTTTTTTGTAGGGAGATATCATGAAATATGATATTAGAAACACAGAAAGAAAACCTAACTATAAAAATCTGCTAAAAGTACTTGAGTGTAAAAAACCTTCGCAACCGACTCTTTTTGAGTTCTTCATGAACAATACCCTCTACGCATTTCTTTTAGAAAAAGAAAAACTTGTTTATTCCGATATTAAAGAATACTACGTACAGGTGGCAAAAGCTTTTGCGGTTGCCGGTTATGACTATGTAACGCTGCTGGCTTGCGACTTAATGTTTAATCCTTATGATAAGCATGGAAAAGAAAGTGCGTCACTCAATGAATCCGCGGTGGTTTACGACAGGAAATCATTTGACGCATTCGACTGGCCTGACGCGAAAGTATTTGATTACTCCAGGCTTGATTACGTAAGCAGCAGACTTTCTGATGGTATGAAAATGGTTCCTTGCGGACCCGGAGGGGTCCTCGAGAATGTAATTGCGCTTATGGGCTATGACAACCTTTGCTATGCGCTTTATGACAATCCCAGTCTGGTTGGGGATATCTGCGATAAAGTAGGCTCAACATTGGTGGAATATTACAGGATTACATCCCCCAGAAATGATGTTGTTGCGGTAATATCAAACGATGACTGGGGATTTAATACGCAAACCATGATTTCAACAGAACATCTGCGTAAATATATTATTCCATGGCACAGGGAAATTGTAGATGTCATACACGGTGCCGGCAAACCGGCTATACTGCATTCATGCGGTAATCGGGAAATTGTCATAAACGATATAATATCCGCCGGATATGACGCAATACATTCATTTGAGGACAACATCTGTCCCGTAGAGGATTTATATAAAGAATACAGTGGGAAAATAGCAGTGCTGGGAGGAATTGATTTGGATTTCGTGTGCCGTGCGACGCCGGATGAAGTATATGACAGGAGCAGGAAAATGGTTGAAACCGCAAAATCCGGCTATGCTTTGGGCTCAGGCAACAGCATCCCGGAATATGTTCCCGTCGAAAACTATATGGCAATGATCTCGGCGGTCTATGAGTAATTTTAACTTCTTTAAAATTCTTAATTTTTATTCCGGGTAATCTTTAGTAAGTGGTATTATATGTGTATTAAAGTTAGAATGGATATGATT
>JAUVJE010000139.1 GCA_030592355.1 Clostridia bacterium | reverse complement strand
GAATTTGTGTCGCGTCCCCATTTGTTTGGCTGTATTGAGACTGTACCTCTTTCACCACCACCGCCGCCAAATGATATCGCATATTCCTCCGCAATCCTTTCTTCCGGGAAATACTGATGCCATATGTTAACAAGACCTGTATCAAGTACAGCAATATAGACTCCTGTACCGTCTTGAGGAACCATCCTGTTGTTAAAACCCCAATCGGTTACATTAATGGCATCCAGATTCCATGTGCTTAAACCGTTAGCCATGTTTTCTTCTGCTACTGTATCAATCGGTGCTCCTTTACGTTCTGCATCCTGGTTTGCTGCCTCAACAAACGGTAAGGCCTGTATGCCTGCCAGCTCTTTGGCTTTTATCCTCATGGTAAGGGCGTCTAATTCATAAATTGTGTTCAAGACTTTACCATGGGCTCCCAGTTCGGATAAAATGTCGTCCGTAATCTCCGTATTCAGAAGAACATTAATACCGATATTCACCTTGGCCGAACCGGCAAAAACCGGTACGCTCAGCATACAAACCAAAGCTATTACGATTAAATAAATAGTTGTTTTTTTCATTATTTTCTCCTTTCAGAAAATCATTATTTTAGAAAAGTGTGCTGTTTATAAGCTTAAGGGATGCCGCGCATAAAGTCAAGAATCTCAAGCAAACATATCGTAAATTTGCGATATTTCCAAGTTTATTTCATTAAAAAAATGTTACCTCTGACAAATATATAATATAAAGATTAGAATTTAAATTAGTGGAAAAGGCACAAGAAAAAAATTGTTATCAATGATTTAACTGATTTTTTCTTCTCTGCGTTTTATTATATTTTTTCCATTAGCTTTTTTACAACTTCGATCGGAAAATCGTTCGGTTGGGGCGTATCCAACAACGACTGTAAAAAACTCTTTACATTCTGACTCTGCGGCAACATATATCCCGCCTCGCGAAGAAGATCTTCCGCCATCACTCTATTGGATTTGCTTATTGCCCGGGCAAGCTGGCGAACAATCGGGTCATCGGAAGAATCCGCAATACCGGCTGCTACTTTTTCCTGCTCCGCTTTGCTTTTAGATAATGCAAACAATGCTTTTTTTACAGCATCGGTTTTTTCCTGTTGCGGCGGATATTCGTCTGGCACCAAAGAAATAGCATGGGACGGGCAGGCATCTACGCACGCACGGCATCCGCTTATGCATTTTTCCGCATCAATCTGGCCGTCTTCTGTATCCGTTGCCCCTGTAGGACAAACATATAGGCAAAGACAATCTTTCGTACATAATCTGACATTTCTGACTGCATGCATACAATTACCTCCTCTGCACCCGTAATATTTTCATATTGGGAACCTTACAAACAGGACATACTTCCGGTGCTTCATTGCCTATGTATACAAATCCGCAAATCTCGCAAACATGAACATTCGTGTCTTCCAGTAATGCATTCTGGTTTTTTTCATATCTCATAAGGACAGTTTTCAGAATTTTAGTTACTTTTTCACCCCACACCAAAGCCCGGAGCGCTCCTCTATCCCCGTTATTAAGGGCACTGTCATTGGCCGTCGAATATCCTGAATTCAAATCCTGTTGAATAAGTTCACTTAAATCCTCAAAACCCTTATGTTCAGTAATACCGCTTTTGTTCCCGAAATACTCTGACAACCGATTGAACAAATCAGCTTCCTCGGCCCGGTATTGTTTTTCGCATCCTTTGGAAAGATTTGAGCATAGTGCACCCATTTCTGCGAATGATAATTTCCTTACCTCTTCCGTATTTCTATCTGCACCAACTTCTTTTTCCGGTGCTGCATTAACATCAGATTCTTCCTCTTCAAAAACTGTTTTTGGAGCGCCGCACATAGGGCAAACCCAGTCGTCCGACAATTCTTCCCATTTTGTTCCGGGGGAAATGCCTTCTTCCGGAATACCGGCGGCTTCATCATAAACATATCCGCAAATAGAACAAATGTATTTTTTCATATATCCAACTCCCTCTTTTACATTTTAGCTATTAAACACGCTTTTTACAATGAAAATGTTATTTTTCAGCATTCCACGCTTCTACAGCAATATTGGCAGGTTCTCCTGTTTATTTACAAATATATTATCGATAACACTACAAGTTGCTTTTTACTATATGGGTAGTGTCTCCTAATGCATCAATGACATCCTGCAAATCATAATGTTTTAATATGTCTGGTATTATATACTCAAGTTTTGATTTATATGGATATTCTTCAAAAAACCTATAATATCCGTCAAGTATGTTTATTAATTCCAGATTTTTTATATTTCCGTCTATTAGGGCTGCGTGTAATGCAGCAATTGCGCCTTTACCTATGCCTATAAGTGATATGTTGTCTTCATCTACATTTTCCAATGAACGCATATATTTAATTGAGGCCAATATATCCCTGGTCATAAGTCCAAATGTTGGTTTATTTAGAGCAAAACTATAATACGCTAGGGTAGTTTCATTGTCTGACCATTCTATTGCGTCTGTACAGGAACATTTTAATTTATTTTCCCCACAGGTTGAAATGTCAACAGATAAAACACATGGTTCATTTATATCCTCGGTTCTATTCAAACTTCTTACTCTTTTAGCGGTTAACCCGTTCTGTTTAATTTCATTCCACATACCATTTTCATCAACTACAATCAAACCTCTTCTTTTTTTATTATCCCTTTTAATTAATATTGACGGAATTTTTATTTTATCATTCAGCATCATATCAAATTGCTCATAGATATGTGTTATAACAAATTTTTCTCCTTCGGCATTTTCTTTTGTAACTTTTTCTATCTCATCAATATTTAATATTTCAATAGCTTTTTCTTTTATATATTCTTTTGTTAATTTTTCTCTGTTATTAGTGAAATATTCATATCTGTCTTTTATAATGCTATATACCGTTACATCATGATTAGGATAGCTTTTCATTTTTTCTTCTTCTATTTCAATTACGTCACTGTCTCTATATTCCGGCTTGTAATCTAAATTTTTGAAAAATTTATTTAATCTGTATATAACTTCGTTTGCCATATCAATTGAATATAGGTGTCCTACCTTTGGATCTATGTATAATTCATATAAATCTTTTTCTTTATATAAGTCATATATCTTTTTTGCTTTATTAAATACTTTTTTAGTAGTAGCAGGTGTAAATTTTTCATCATATGCACCTGCTAGAAGCAAGCATTTTTTGGGAGCGCATAAAGCCATTCTCATTGCTACATCAACCATGCTACCGCTATTAAAATACATTAAATTTACTGAAAAAAACGGATTAAATTTATCTTCTATATCCATTGCGCAGCAAACCGGTGCCAGAAATTGAATCCTATCGTCATGCAGGGCAGCTTCTATAGATAATGTGCCGCCAAGTGAAACTCCTGTCGAGGTATATCCCAGCGAACTTAGAACATCCTCCCGTGTATCTAAATAATCTAAACAAGCTTTTATGTCTGATAAAAATGTATTCAGGTGACCATACCCGACTAAATATCCCAGGGGAGCATCAAAAAATGTGTTGTTTTTCTCGCTTCTTTCACTTACAAAACCAATTACATCACATGCGAGCACTACATAACCAGCTTTTGCGATTGTTTGAGCACTTGCCCAATAATGTCTGTTTAGTTTTCTGCTTGAACCTGTTAATTCCAGGACTCCAGGATATTTGCCTTTTTTTATTGGTGAAAACACAGTAATATTCACTTGCATTCCAAGGGGTGAATTAAGCAATATGTTTTCAATTTTAAATTCATCAAAGCTGTGTTCTGATACTTTTTTTGCTTCAGTTCTGTATTTTTCAAATGTGCTTTCCAAAAAGTCTTTTTTTAACTGTTTTATATGATTTTGTTTTACTAATTCCCAGTCTTCTATATTATCCATATTAAAAAACGTTTCAAAAGCCTTATTATATTTGTTCTTATATCTGGTGATTATTTCCTTTTGCACTTGTGACAACATATTCTTCTCCTGGATTTATTTTGCATCAAATCTTTATTTGTTTAATATTTCAACCACTTGATAAATTGCATGCCCATACCAATGGCTTCGTGTGTAAAGCCTCATTTCAGAAAACCTATATGACCATATAGCACAACTGAAATCCTCTCACCATTTTGGGAATCATCAACTGAAAGATTACACCTGTCTATAGGAAAAACAAGTCCCGTGTACTTAGCACACTGTCAAGCATGACCGTTCCCTGCAGTGTCTGTAAACGTTTCGCTTATTGCGAGATAGAGCGTGTACTATTCGTGATAGTTTTCTTTTACGATATACTGCTTTATAATCACTGTTTCTACTGCTGCAAAAATCTTGCTGCTATCCATGGTTCCGACATGCCCCATGATAAAATTAAAACTCCTTTTTTTATAGTACTCAATGCGTTTTTCACAAATATAACTTCTATGTATATTTTAACAATTTGTTCATTCCATTTCAACTTGTGTTTTCTATTTATACTATTAAATTAGTAAGCATAACTTTATTTTTCCGCAGAGATAAATTCTACCTAATTCTGTACTATTCATGTTATCATTGAACCTAGAATATACTATTTTGATGAAATAAATACCAGAAGAAAGCAAAGGAGAAATACATGTTTGATAAAGCCATCACAACAGATGTAATAGAAGATTATAAGGCTAATACCACCGCCAATCCAATCCACAGTATTGTACAGAAAGCCATAGTGAATAACGGCATTGAAGCTGTAGCTATGAATCAGCAGTCAGAAGTTGATATGCAGTTTACTTTTTCAAATGAAATCAAGACAGGAGATATTACCAATCAGAAGTCCAGCGGGAGATGCTGGATGTTTGCAGGCTTGAATGTGTTGCGTAAGCAGGTCATGACTAAATGCAACTTAAAAACTTTTGAACTTTCGCAAAATTACATGCTTTTTTATGACAAACTGGAAAAAGCGAATTACTTTTATGAAAATATCCTTGACACTCTGGATGTAGCAACTGATTCGCGGCTTATAGCCTGGCTTCTGGCCGGTCCGTTAAGTGACGGTGGGCAGTGGGATATGCTGGTCAATATTATAGAGAAGTATGGTGTGGTTCCAAAATGGATTATGCCTGAGACATTTCATAGCAGTAATACCCGGACAATGACACAGCTGCTAACCCGGAAGCTTCGCAAGGATGCCGCAATGCTTCGAAGAATGGCTGTAAATGATGTGGGTATTGATGAATTGCGGATTAAAAAGGATGTAATGTTAGGAGAAGTATACACGGTACTGTGCCGATGCCTCGGAACACCTCCTGAAAAATTTGATTTTGAATACGGTGATGAAGATGATAAATTCTCCCGTAAAGAAGGCTTAACTCCTAAATTATTTTATAGTGAATATATTGACGTCCCCCTTACCGAATATGTCAGCTTGATTAATGCACCTACCCAAGACAAACCCTATGGGTGCACATATACTGTTCAGCGTTTGGGCAATGTTGTCGGCGGACGCGACGTTAAGTATCTTAATCTTCCCATAGAAGATCTGAAAAAAGCAGCTATAGCCCAGCTTTTGAATAATGAGGTTGTCTGGTTCGGTTGTGATGTCGGAAAAATGCTGAACCGTAAGCTAGGCATCATGGATACTAATATATACGATTACACCGCTGCGCTTGGAACTGATGTTGAATTGACAAAAGCAGAGCAACTGGAATACGGAGATTCATTAATGACCCACGCCATGGTGTTCACTGCAGTGAATATTGTTGATAAGAAATCGGTCCGTTGGAAAGTTGAAAATAGCTGGGGTGATAAGTCAGGGGAAAAAGGTTGGTTCATAATGTCAGACAAATGGTTTGACAAATACATGTATCAAGTGGTTGTTAATAAAAAATATCTGACGGAAGAACAGCTGTCAGCACTGGAATTAATACCCATTGAATTAAATCCATGGGATCCCATGGGTTCACTTGCATTATAAAATTTACCCTTCAAAACCCACACAGTATCTGTGGAGTAATCTAGAGACAGCAGACACAAAAAGGTCTGCTGTCTTTTTTCCTTAATGTTGAATTACCAGGGACATATATTCTTCTCCTGGATTTATTTTATTTCAAATTTTTGTTTATTTACGTATATGAAATTTATGATTTGTTATTATTTCTATTTTCTGACACATTTATGACAGATTGTCTGGGTAAGATGCATATATAACATGAAAGGAATTAAATAAAAAATGAAAAATAAATTAAATATATTAGTGATTTTTATACTAATCGTAGGCTTATCGGTGGGATGTTCAACTGTACAGGAAGTTGAAAACACACTGCCAGAACCCACTCCTGGGCCAACTGTCGAAGCAACACAGCCACCTGTAGTTGTTCAGGAATTAGGCTATGGTGCCGTTGGTTCTTTTGACAACACTGAAGCCTCTTTGGAACAGATGCTTATTTATGCAATAGAAGACGAGCGTCTGGCAAGAAGCGAATATGAATACATAATAAATGAACTTGGAGCCGTCAGTCCTTTTACAAATATAATAAAGGCAGAAGAAACGCATATCGCTCTGTTAATCCCGCTTTTCGAAGCATATGGATATACATTGCCTGAAGATACATCGAAAGAGCATTTAATCCCGGCTGAATCAATCACTGCAGCTTTGGAAACCGGTGTGCAGGCT
>JAUVJE010000094.1 GCA_030592355.1 Clostridia bacterium | reverse complement strand
GTGAAAATAAAATGGATATCGTATACCGCAAAACCGATTGTCTGGCATGCTTTGATATTTCAGGTAAAATAACCGGAGCCGGGGAATATAAGGCGAATGCTGAAATAACAGGAAATGAGCCGGGAAGGCTTAAGGAAAAAGAACGGGTTTTTCACATAAGACTCGGTGATGAAAAAGTGAAAGAGGTTGTTGAAAAGCAAGTTAATAGAAATTCAGATGAAATATCTGAATGGTCGGGTGGATATTTTATACTTGGAAAGAAACAGGTGCTGATTGGAATCGGAATTGTATTAATGATTGGGTTCTTAGTTCTAGTGATGATTTTTATTTCAGTAAGTCGAAAAAAGAGACGTGTGGTTTAGAGAATGAGTTGATATGGTAATCAGGTATTTAGCCTTGAAAGAGGGGTTATGGTTTTCAACCCGGATTCAGCATCGTAGTTGACTCTGACTGATACACCGTATACATCCGTGAGTATTTGCTGCTTGAGCACATCGGCCTGCATACCTGAATGCACTAAATTTCCATGGGACATCAGAAAAATATGCTGGGCATATTGGGCGGCGAGATTAAGGTCGTGCAGTACACATATGATAGTCTTGAATTTTTTATCGGCGAGTGATTTTGCCAAATCCATTATTTCAATTTGATGATTGATATCCAGCATGGACACCGGTTCATCCATGAGAATTATTTCTGAATCCTGCGTAAAAGCCCTTGCCAGTATTGCCCTTTGCTTTTCTCCTCCGGATAATTCATTTATGCTCTTGTTTTTTAAATGAGTTGTGCTGGTTTCTTCCATGGCTTCCATTATCTTGTCATGATCTTCCGATGACAAAAGCTGGAGGCCGCTGTGATGGGGATTTCTTCCCATTGCGATAACATCATATACAGAAAAATCAAATCCTGTCTGTGTTTCCTGAGGGACATATGCAATAAATTTGGAGCGTTGTTTAGCTTTCATGTGTTTTATATTTTCATCATAAATGCTGACTTTTCCGGCAGCCGGGGTAAGATAACCGTATAGATTTTTTAGCAGTGTGCTTTTACCGCAGCCGTTTGGCCCGATTATTCCATAAAATGTTCCCCGGTAAAAATCCATTGAAATTCCTTTTAAGACTTCGGTCTTCCCATATGAGAAATGCAGATTATCTACGGCAAGTATTTTCATGCGTGGGACCTCTTTTTGCTGCGAATGATAAGTGATATGAAGAATGGAACGCCCATAAGTGCGGTAAGAACGCCTATCGGGATTTCGGTAGGTGAAAATAAAGTCCTGGCGGCAGTGTCGCATAATAAAAGGAATATTGCTCCCGCAAGTGCTGAAACGGGCATCAACCTCCTGTGGTTGGGACCTGTTATAAAGCGAACGGCATGGGGGATGATTAATCCGACAAATCCTATAGTGCCGCAGAAACAAACGCTGACCGCCGTTATCATAGAGGCTATTAGCAAGAGTATTTTCTTTAGAAGCCCTGCGTTAATGCCAAGGGATACAGCAGTTTCGTCTCCCGTTGAGAGTATATTCAGATTGTTTGAATTCAATAAAAGAATTATGGTGCCCAAAATAATAAAAGGGAGCATAACCGTGACAGTCTGCCAACTGGAACCGGTCATGCTCCCCATTGTCCAGAAGATGATGCGATGGGCTTGTTCCCTTGAGGCAATGATAATAAGGGAAATTATTGATGAGCATAAAAAGCCAATTGCGATTCCGGACAAAATTAATGTGTTTGTAACCAGTCTGCCCCCTTTTTGGGCAATCAGGTATACGATTGTAGTAGCGGCTATAGCGCCTATAAAGGCATACAGAGGAACCAGACCGAGATTAAATAGAGTAGCCTGGGTTCCTGTAACAAAGGCAATTGCCGCCCCAAGAACTGCTCCTGATGATATCCCGAGAACATACGGGTCTGCCATGGGATTGCGGAACATTCCCTGAAAAACAACCCCGCAAACCGAAAGTCCCGTTCCGACTAATACGGATGCGATAATACGGGGCATTCTTATTGAAAAAATAATTGTTGAGTAGGAGTCGGGCAGTGATGATATATCTACCAACCGATTAACCAGAGGTATCCTTGAAATCAGGATGCGGAAACTGTTTAAAAAACCTATGTTTGCCGATCCGGTGCCTGCTGAAAACACAATGGCAGCAGCCAATGCAGTAAAGAAAGCTATATATACAAGGGTATATGTGGTTTTTTTCTCCATTCTCATGTTCTATTCAAACAATTCCGGATGTATTGCTTTGGCCATAGCCTCAAAAGCTTCACCCAATCTTGGACCAAGACGCTGAAGGGAGTCGTCGTCGAGTGTGAACATCTTATCTTCTTTGACAGCTGTCAGATCTTTGTATCCGTTTGCCTCTTTGAGTCCGTCAGTGGGAGACCATAAAGAAAGCAGAAGTAAATCAGGATTGTGTTCAACTAATTTCTCTATGCTGTATGTCCAACCTTCTGTGTCATCGGCAACATTGATGCCGCCTGCTGCAGCTATCATATCACTTATGAATGTGCCTTTACCAGCTGTGTAGTCGCCGTATTCACCATAACCCATTACATAGTAAACGGTTTTTTTCTCGGCTTCCGCAACTTTTGCGATAATGGAGTCAATATCGGTTTTCATAGCAGTAACAACTTCTGCAGCCTTATCATCGGCGCCCAGAACAGTTCCGACGATTTCAATGCATTTGTACGCTCCGTTGAATGAATCTTCTTCATCAACTACAACAATGGGAATTCCGGCATCTTTAATCTGAAGTGCCAGTTCCTGCTTGGTCATTTCCGTAAGGATGACTACTTCAGGCTGGAGTTCGATGATTTTTTCAACATCCGGCTGGTCAATGTTGCCTATAGATACATAATCCATAACTGCTTCGGGATAGTTGCACCAGTCGGTTCTTGCGACAAGCTTGCTTTCGCATTCTATTGCAAAAATAATTTCAGTGATGCTGGGGGCAAGTGATACAATGGTTTTTGGAGTTTCTTCAAATGCAACTTCATTACCCTGTGAGTCTGTAACAACATAAGATGTATCTTCAGGTGTTGGCACTGGAGTCGGTGTTGGGGTAGCCACTGCCGTTGGAGATGGAGTAGCTTCTGTTTTATCAGTCTGGCAACCCCCCATAATCATAGCAAGGGATACAATCAGAATTGTTAAAATTATTAGTTTCTTTTTCATAATATCTTCCTTTTAAAAAATTCAGCTCAATTTCCTGACCGGTAAAAAACCCGGCTTCTAAAAGCCGGGGATAATGAATCATATTCATCAAACACCCTCTATGCCTCGTAGAGTTACCAGTGAAACGGTTAGGCAGGTCTTCTGACTTAGGATCATCGGTTGATTCACTCCTTCCCGGTCAAAACCAGTGGATATGTGAACAACCTCACCAATACAGCGGCGGGACCGCCCGGGATTCTAACCCGGTTCCCTTTTAATCTATCCGAATATTCGGAACAGAACTTAACCGTCGATATTAAACTGTAAAGTCATTATAAAACAGAGCGCAATCTCCGTCAATACATTTTCAAAAACTTACAGACTTTTCGAGGAAACCTTCCGGGAAGATTTCCTCGAAAAGTAAATGTTTTGTATTTCTCTTTCTCTGCAAAGTTCCAACCCCTTTTATTGATTTATATATTATTAAACAATTTCTTTATCACCCGTGGGGAGTATTTAGAGGTTTTGGGGCTTGATGAAAACCTGACCATGGTATACTTGCTTTGGAGGGGATAGGTTTGAGAGAATTCATTATTATTATTTTTGCAGCGTTGCTGAGGGCTTTTTTAGGTACATGGCTCAAAGTGTCATATAACATTAAGGCATTCAACAGTAAAGTGAAAAACCTTGAAGCGCCATATCTTCTTGTGGGCAACCATTGTCTTAATTGGGATGCATTCATAACAGGACTTTATATAAAACCGAATACCAGATTCATTGCGAGCGACAGCCTTTTCAGAAGCAAGTCCGTAGCGTTTTTATTGACTTACTTGGTGGGAGCAATCCCGAAGAAAAAAGCGGTTTCTGATTTAAGAACCATCAAGCTTACGGTAAAGGAATTGAAAAAGGGTCATGTGGTGGGAGTTTTCCCTGAAGCCAACAGAACATGGAACGGACGCTCGATAGATATACTTTATTCAACAGCGAAATTAGTTAAGCTCATGAAGGTTCCGGTAGTGAACTGTGTGATAAAGGGTGGTTATCTTTCCCGGCCCAGATGGTCTGTAAAAGGCAGAAGGGGAGTCTTAGAACTGCATTACGACTTGCTTTTTACTAAAGAAGATGTGAAAAACAAAAGTCTGGACGAGATTTACACCGAAATGAATAACGCTATTGCATACAATGAATTCGACTGGCAAAAAGAGCGTATGATTCCCTACAAGTCCAAGAAGTCTGCTGAATTTTTAGAGAATTATCTCTATGTGTGCCCGCAATGCAAAAAAATTGGAACTTTATTCAGCGAGAAAACAGAATTGAGTTGTACTACCTGTGGGCTTAAACACATTATGGGGAATTATGGGTTTTTTATAAACGAGGGCAGGACTTTTGATAATACTCAGGATTGGGGCGACTGGCAGGCAGATTATTTTAAACAGATTGCACAAAAAGATGATTTAATCTACAGTGATAAAGCAATTCTTTATGGTGAAAACGAAAACAAATCATTACATGTTGTTGACGAAGGAAAGTTATCTTTGTATAAAAACAGAATTGTATTTACTGCTCCATCTCTCGGAAGGACATTTTTTATCAAGGAGATATTCGGTAATACCATACAATTAAACTATATATTTGATTTCTACTATAAAGGTGATTTTATCAGGTTTAGATTTTTGCCAAAAAACAGGGCGTCTGCGTTTAAGTGGAACTATGCCGTAGAACATATAAAATCCCTCCTGGCGGATTAATTTCATTTAACGTCAGACACACATAAATATCAGCCACCGGGTTTGATTGGCATCACTCGGCGGCTTTCTTTATATGATGTGTCTGACTTACTGCATTTGCTACGCTTTTCTTCTCACTTATGTATAGTACATACACGTCATTCGAAGAAAAGCTTGCAAGCCTTGTCTAAATGGAAATTATTTCCGTCAGAACAAATTTGGAATAATTTGGTTTCATCATCCGACATAAGCAAACGGAATATCAGCCCTCCGCTATCATTCCTATAATAACCCGTTGTAAAGACCGGCGTAGATGCCGTCGCGATTCATAAGATCCTTGTGAGTGCCTTGTTCTGCAATGCCGTCTTTGGTGATGATGAGTATACGGTCGGCATTTTTGATTGTGGTCAGTCTATGTGCGATTATCAGGGTGGTTCTGCCTGTTGAAAGTTCCTCAAGGGATTTTTGTATTTCTTTTTCGGTCTTTGTGTCAAGTGAGCTGGTGGCCTCGTCAAGAATCAATACCGGTGGATTCTTCAAGAAAACACGAGCTATGGAAACCCTTTGTTTCTGACCACCCGACAAACGGATTCCCCGTTCTCCCACATAGGTGTCATACTTGTCTTCCAGTCCGTCAATAAATTCATGAATCCGGGCTTTTTTTGCTGCTTCTCTCATTTCTTCATAATTGGCATCGGGGTTTCCGTACATAATATTATCCCCGATTGTACCTGCAAACAAGAATACATCCTGCTGCACCATTCCGATATTTTGCCTGAGGGAAGAAAGTGTAATTTTTTCAATATCCATGCCATCCAATAGAATTCTACCTGAATCCAAAGAATAGAAGCGGGGAATAAGATTGCACAGTGTTGTTTTTCCGCCGCCTGAAGGTCCGGCAATTGCAAGTGTCTCGCCGGGTCGGATTTCTAAGGATAGATTTTTAAGGACATGCTCGTTATTGTCATATGAGAAAGTTATATTTTCCATATTAATATTTCCGCGGACATCTGTCGCTTCAACAGCATCAGGAGCATCTTTGATATCAGGAGGAGTATCCATTATTTCCCGGAACCTGATGAAACCCGACATGCCTAGTTCAAACTGCTGAATAAAATTTGTAAGCCTTCTGATAGGCATTAAAATAAGTCCGATATAAAGAAGAAAGGCCAACAGGTCGGCGACTGCTATTGCCTCGGAATATACCAGATAACCACCGTAAACCAGTATCCCCATATTCATAAGGTTTGAGATAAAACCTATTCCCATTATGAATTCTGCCATCCTTTTATAAGCATGTACCCTGGAGTTTTTAAAAAGTTCATTACCTTTGTTAAACTTCTGAGTTTCATGTTTTTCATTGGTAAATGACTGGGAAACCCTGATGCCTGATATGCTGTTTTCAAGATTCGCATTCACATCCGCAATTTTTAATCGGACTTCTCTGAAAGCAGCGGACATTTTTTTGCGCTTGTTTAAGGCGAATATAAATAGAAAAATTTCCATAATAATCAGCATAAGAGCCAGCCGCCATTCTATTAATGAAAGATAGATGCCTGCGCCTATCAACATGACAAAAGAGAGGAAGATGTCTTCAGGACCGTGGTGGGCCAGCTCGCTTATCTCATTTAAATCGTTTACCATCCGTGACATAAGCTGACCTGTTCGATTATTGTCATAAAACTTAAAAGAAAGGGTTTGGAGGTGCGTGAATAAATCATTTCTCATTGAAGATTCCATCCTGACGCCTACTACATGTCCCCAGTAATTCATAATAAAATTTAAAAGCGCATGGATGCAGTACATCACAAAAAGTACAACACCAAAAACATACAAAGGCCTCAGGTCACCTGATGGTATTACATCGCCCAGAATATATCGGGTAATCATGGGAAAAACCAGATCAATCATAGCCATAACATAGGCACAGCACATATCAAG
Organism: Clostridia bacterium; assembly: GCA_030592355.1. Taxonomy (GTDB): domain Bacteria; phylum Bacillota; class Clostridia; order DUPQ01; family DUPQ01; genus JAFGQE01. The sequence goes on along the minus strand of JAUVJE010000094.1, from coordinate 2,199 downwards.
TATAAAAAGTTTTAGATTCGGCCGATAGTAGGAGATGAATGATTTAAAAACATCTTTTGAATATTTCATATAAACCTCACATTTTGGTGTTCGCATATGCTGATTAGCTGTAATTCAGTTGGTATTTCAGCTGTTCATTATCTCTGATATCTTAGCAGTTTTGTATTTAACATGCAATAAAATATGATATAATACCTTTGGTTCTGCATCTCGAATTGCATCGGGGGACAATTGAATTGCAAATGCATATGGATAAATTCCAAGACCACTTGGCGTCGGCCAATGTGATTGCTGATGGTTTCAAAAACGAAACTTATCTTGATTTTGCTGAAAAAATATTAATGAACCTCCTTGATATGGGCATTCAAAAAGAAAACGGCATAATTTCAGATTCTTTGGACAACCGCGGGATGACATTCAGGGGAAAGGCTCTTGAGCTTTTCCATTATAACGCGGAGGCTCGGTTCTGCGGTGCATTGGGACAGTTGATAAGGGCAGGCAGAATGGCTGGATATGCAGATCGCCTTTATCTAAGTTATGAACATCTGATGAATATAATCGCATATGATTTTGAACCGGATCTTTTTACAGAATTTTGGGTAAAAGAACTGGTTTTTGCATACCAGGGGCTGGAAGCAATTAATTATCCGAAAATCAACCGGGACATTTGGGAAAAAGTAACCTGGCGCAAATACGGATTTCATTATTTTGAAAACTATACCAATGGAATCGCTTATGCCATTTCATCTGAAGCATGCAAAATAAGTGCAGGACTTGGCGGCGACGACAATTTTTTTGATGCTTGGGCGCCGGTGCTTTTTGATAAATTTAACAAAAAGTACGGGATGTATACCGAACCTGGTTCGCCTATGACATATGATTTGGTTACAAAACAGCAGATGCTTTATGCAATAAGGCATGGAGCGGATGGCAGGCATAAGGAAAAAGCACTTGTATTGATTGAAACCGGAGCAGTATCTTCGTTATTTATGCAATCCGTCACAGGGCAGATGCCTTACGGGGGACGGGTGAATCAATTCCTGAGTGTAGATACCATGCTTGCATGTTTTTTTGAAATGATGAGTTCTGTTAAAATTGAGAATCTAGAAACAAAATCAGCGGGAGTATTTAAAAGGGCTGCCCGCAATGCGGTTAGAAGCATTGAGCCGTGGTTAAACATGGAACCTTACAGACATCTGAGGCAGGGATTTAAGCCTGAACTTGGTCATGGGATAGACTGCGGGGGTGTTTACACCGCATACAGCCTGCTGACTTCCAGTATTCTTGGAAGCACATATTTTGAATCATTAAGAAATACAGACACCGAATGCATTGAAACGCCTGCTGAATCAAGCGGATACATATTTGTGACCGATGACGATTTTCATAAAGTGTTTGCAGCCTGCGGAGGATACCATTTAGAGGTGGATACATGCGCTGATCCGACTAAAGATGCCACCGGACTCGGGCGGTTGCATAAAGCCGGAATAATGCCGGAAACAGCGCTTTCAGGGCCCTGTGCCCCCGAGCCGACCTATTCATACGCACTCAGCGAAATAGAGCCCATAGCCTGTGCCATCGGACCGGCGTGGCTTGATAACAATAATGAAATAGTTTCCCTTGCGGAAGTTGACCGGGACATGATAAAAAGCAGAATCACTATTATGAATGAAGAAAGCGACAGTGTGGCATTTTCCATTTCCTATGAAATAGGTGATAATGTTCTTGAAGAGACATACCAACTAAATAAGGACGGACTGCTTTACAATGTTAAAGGGAAACTGCCCGGGCTTCATATAATCGTCCCCCTGCTTAAAACCGATGGAATGGAAAAGGGAATAGTTAGCATTACAGAGGACGGGGTGCTTTTGGATTACAGGGGAGCGGAGTTTAGGGTTATTTGCGAGCGACCTGAATTAACGGGCCGGTTATGTGCAAACAGAAATGGAATCTACGAAATTGTCAGGATAGAAGACCGTATGGTAAGGTTTTCACTGAACTGATATTTCAGTGGTATTCAGAGTTTTACGACAGGCTTTGGGAAAACAAAATTGCCAGATGCGCAAACCTCGGAACAGAACATTTGGCATTGCAATTCTATTGAGTGAAAAAATTAGTTAAAAATTTGAGTGAACTTCCAGTAGAAATACTACTCAAATAAAAATACATACTCGATTATTCCTGAAAAAGCTCAGAAAT
>JAUVJE010000234.1 GCA_030592355.1 Clostridia bacterium | reverse complement strand
TCAATCCTTCGTGCCGTTAGTGTTGTGGGGATTCTTTCCCTATTTGCTTTGATCTGGGGAAGATTGGTTGCATTATGGGAGATATTGTGGGAGATACAACCCTAAAGGAGAGAGCTTTGAAACAAATTCATCATCAGTTACACTGTATTTTTGAAGATCTAAGAGACCTACTTTACGAGGTTGGAAAGCACAATCCAGGGATAGAGTCTGATCACAAGAAACCTATTCCTGTTTTAGCTCAGGACATGGGAACTATGGTTACACGAATGAATATATTGAGAGTAGATATTTTAGCTCTTCATAAAAAGAGGGAAAGTGATAATACTTAATCCAACCGGTAAAGGAATTCGTAATGACAAGGCTGGCTTAGGACACCACGGCGCACCACGAGGCCACAGGAAGCATGACGGCGTTGACCTTATGTGTGAGGTAGGGCAAGATATACTAATGCCCGTGGATGGTATAATAACCAGGGTATCAATGCCATACGCAAATGATGACCGATGGTTGGGAGCTTATATTGTCAATCCTCGAATCGAAATCAAGATGTGGTATTTTGTTCCGACTTTATTGGGGATGGAATTAAAAGCAGGTAGTGTGATCGGAACCGCCCAAGATATAGGCGAGAAATATGCAGGAGTTACCCCTCATATTCATTTCCGCATAGTTCGGATTGACCCCATGTTATTATTGTCAGAAACAGATGAAGAACTTTTTGAAAATATATTAATGGAAGGCAGCTAATGTTCACAACAACACTAAATACTAAAATGTTGGACAACGGGAAACATGAGCTTTTACAGCCGTTGATTTTTGAAAGCAAGCTTATAGATGAAATTATAGTTCCGGCAGGGTTTATCACAGACTTTGCCAGTACCCCTCGCTTACCAATAGTATATTGGCTAACAGGGAACACGTCACACAGATCAGCGGTGATACATGACTATTTATATCATACAGGAACCGTGTCTCGTAAAACGGCAGATAAGGTCTTTTTGGAAGCTATGGAGTCAAGAGGCGTGCCTAAATGGAGAAGATTGTCTATGTATCGGGCGGTAAGATTATTTGGGCATAACCATTACAAGAAAAATTAAAAAGGAGAATAATCATGGAAAACTTTTTCGCACTTTTTGTTAATTCATTCGCACCGGTACTTGGGACCATAGCAATGGGTTTAGTTTCGTGGGGAGCAGTTGAAGCCACAAGGTATATCAAAACAAAGACCAAAAATGAAATGGCTCATAATGCTGTTTCGCAGATATGCCAGACTGTAAAAACAACGGTGGCTGAATTAAATCAAACAATAGTCCCAGAAATGCAAGCGGCGGCTGCTGATGGGAAGATTACTAAAGACGAAGCTATAATCTTGAAAACTATGGCGCTGACGAAAATCAATAAACAGATTCCAGGAGCGATTGAACAAGCGGCGTTGCTGTCGGTTAATTCTGTATCTGCATTAATTGATAGTCAGGTTGAAAAGACTGTAGGAGAGGCTAAGAAAGGCTAATTTTTATTAACACGCCGTTGCTTGGTGTCATTTGCAACAGCGTGTTAATAATGCGTATAAGTTGATCGCCTATAAACTTTTCACCTGCTCTGCTTTTCGAGTCAGGTGGATTTGCTTATTATGTGTCGCCCCCGCTTCGGAATCGAACCGATAGGTTGAAGCCATGGACAGCCAACCCGTCAACCATGAGTCAGGAGGGCACATAACATCCGCCATCACCGGCGGCCATTTAATCCGTCTGGACATTTACCAGGTTTATGAGTAAAGCCACAACCACAGCAATAAACGGCATCGCCCTCGCCGTCCGACTGCAACGACTGGTTAGTTGCCTGAAGTTCCTTAAAAATCTTTAACTCTGAAGCAGAAAGAAACTTTTGAAAAGCAAGACAGTCTATACAAATCAATTTATTGTGAGGCCCGGACTTGACAACTTGTAAATTTTCAGACTTACATTTTTTACATTTCATATCGTTTCCCTTTGACACCTAACGTTTGCATCACCGGCACGGCTGTTTCGTGTCCGGTGCATGCGATGGTTGTGTGCGGATTGGCATAAAGTTTGCATACACGCTTTATTGTTGACAATAAGTAAAGGGTTAAGTTAAAAACTAAAATTAAAACAGGGAGACAGTTGTTTCGGGACTCCCAGCCATGGTTAATAAAATGATTATCACACACCAAAGAAAAAAACTAATCAACATTATAATTTATTTCGCAAAAAATACTAAATATTGTGGAAAAATAAAAATCCTCAAATTATTATCTGAATTGGATTTTGAGCATTTTAAACAGGTTGGTAAACCTGCCACTGGGTTATATTATTCAGCATGGGATATGGGGCCTGTCCCTGTAAAACTATTTAAAGAATTGTCTGACCAAATGCCGTCAGATTTGGCAGATGCAATAAAGATTGTACCCTCTGGAGAACTCCAACAGATTATCCCCAAAAAAAAATTTGATTCCAAATATTTCACTAAACGCGAGAAAAAACTTTTGTTAAATCTTGTTGAAATATTTAGAGATGCGACTGCGGAACAAACGAAGGAATCTTCACACCGAAAAGGTGGCCCGTGGGATAGAACTGTAAAAGAAAAAGGCTTAAAACAGCCGATTGATTACTTCGTGGCGTTGGATGATAGCCAAAACAGTTTATCATACGATGAAGCTGCCGAGCGTGTTAAAGAACGAAATGAGATGTATCAAGCATTCGGAGTTCAACAGTGATTATCCATATTTTCGGT
>JAUVJE010000224.1 GCA_030592355.1 Clostridia bacterium | reverse complement strand
ATACAAAGATGGCAATGGATTGGCTGAGCAATATGCCACTCTTTCCCAGGCAATGCATTGTACGGCGGCATACTTTTGTAAAGATTCAAAGTACTTTAATGATCAATCCGTTATGGATTTGATAAACGGGTATCTTGATTTTTATCTGAATACCGTGCGGCCAAACGGAACAGGCGACTGTCTTATATCAGACTTTTTTACCCCGGGTTCTTTCGAGGGGATAAATGTAGCACGGACTTACAAGATGTATGTAAAGTATGCAAAGTCTGATAATGAAATGAATACTATGAAAAAAGTCTATAAGGTAATGGAAATTCTCGGAAACGGACTGCTTAACGGAGGCCACCGCACTCCAAATCACCGCTGGATGATAGCTGCTTCAGCGGCGAATATATACAATATTACCGGAAACACTGAACTTAGGGATTTGGCATTACGATATCTTGAGGAAGGAATAGACATTGATGAGTACGGTGAGTTTACCGAGAGGTCTCCCGGAATGTACAATGAAGTCAATGATAACGCCCTTTTCGAAATTGCAAGGGAATTAGGCAAGGATGAGCTGTATAACCACTTAAGGGCTAATATGGACCTTCTTTTCAAGTATATAGAACCGGATGGAACTATTTTCACTCAAAATTCCGCAAGAAAGGATAAAGGTGAAAGCGACCCCGGCATGGCTTTTTATCCCACAAGATATTTTTACATATATCTGCAGGGCGCATATTTTTTAAAAGATAGAAAATACGCTGCATTCGCACACCAGATTATGAAACAGACCATAAAATACGGCAGGGCGGTACCCGATGTGCTGTGGCTGTATATGGTATATGATGAATTACAGGAATACGAACCCGAATTAGGCGAATTGGAAACCGATTATGAGATGTATAATCCTGTTTCCAACATATATCGAAAGGTTGAGAATGATTTCAGTGTATCGATAATCGGCAATAATGCAAATTTCATGTTTTTGCAAAAGGGCGGCCTTAAATGCTATGTGCGGTTATGTGCGTCATTTTTTATGCTTGCGCAATTCAAGCCCGAAAAAGTTGAAATGGACGGCGATGAACTTATTTTAAAATTTTCTGCCGAGGACAAGTACTGGAAAGCCTTCAACGAAAAACCGGAGACAAGTATATGGAAGGAAATGAATCACGATGCAAGGGAAACATGCAATCCGCAAAAACTTACAATAACAGCAAGAATTAAGATAACCGGTAAAAACATAGATATGAATATAAAAACAGAAGGCACTGACAGGGTTCCGTTCAAGGCTGAATTCATAGTAACCGGAGGAAGCAATATAACAGGTGAATTCTTTGATGTAAAGGGTGTCCCGGGGCAAAATGTCATTCCTCACCAGGGAATGGTAAATATAAAATACAAAAAAGATACTATTAAAATTGGTCCTGCCTTCAAACAGCACACCTATACCACAAATATGAGGGGAAGTGTTGGGAAAAGCCAAAGAGGATTCACAATATACTTCACGGACTATACCAACCTCAGCAGGAATATTCGCATAACATGTGGTTAACTATAAATTTTAGCAAATAAAATCCTTGGTTATTGCCTTGATTATCCAAATAATCTCAGGTGTAATTCCGTAATCCTGTATGCAAACTATAAACAATTTTACTACTTGACCGATAAAGGCTAAGTAAGTATAATATATCAAGTATCTGTTCAGAACGGCGGGTACCATGATCCTCAATAGCTCAGCTGGTAGAGCATGCGGCTGTTAACCGCAGGGTCGTTGGTTCGAGTCCAACTTGGGGAGCCAGATGGAAGAGTCCTGTTGCAGGGCTCTTTCATTCTCACGATATGACCGGATGCCTGAGGTGAAGGGTAGTCGACGGTCGGAACATAAGTGACAGCCATTACGTATAACGACTGAAGAACCCGTATTTTGACGGGACATTCTGCCATGGTATAATTAGTGAGCGGAAGAGGAAGAAGGAAGGATAAGCAAGTGGAAGGCATTAAAATGATTGCTCAAAATAAAAAGGCCAGGCACGATTACTTTCTCGAAGACGGTTTCGAGGCAGGGATTTCACTTGCGGGAACAGAAGTAAAGTCGCTGAGAGCGGGCAATGTGAACTTTCGCGACAGTTATGCGATTATCCGTAATGAGGAAGTTTTTATCGTAGGTTTGTATATAAGTCCCTATGATAAGGGTAATATAAATAACAAAGACCCTGAAAGAGACCGTAAGCTGTTATTACACAAAGCGGAAATCAGAAAACTGATTGGTAAGACGGAGCAAAAAGGCTACAGCATCATTCCCACGAAGATATACTTCAAAAGGAATAAAGTAAAACTTGAAATAGCCCTTGCAAAGGGCAAGAAGCTTTATGATAAGCGCCACAGTATAGCAAAACGCGATGCGCAGCGCGAAATCGACAAGAAGATGAAAAGCTTCAACAAACAGGCATAATCGCACTATGTGCGTTGATGTAATCCAGATAACGTGGGGGCGCAATGGTTTCGACGGGATTATGGAAACACGATAAGCGGGTAGAGGATCCTCGTTGGCCTCTTTAAAAAACGGGGAACATTTAAACTAAACGCAGACAATACTGCTTTAGCTGCTGCCTAACTTTTAGGCAGTCATCTCGCCGGGGTACCCGAGTCCCGGATAAGAGGTGTCATTTATCGGGCCTTAGGCGCGGTAGGTTAAACGCCGGCACCGTTCCTCCAAAGCTTTGAGGAGGTACAGGATTTATGAAGCAACCCTGCCCGATGAGTTCGTCTGCAGACGCAGCGGAACAGGGTAAATAAATTGCAGGCTACACCCGTAGAAAATCCTGTGGATATAGTTCCGGACGGGGGTTCGATTCTCCCCGCCTCCACCAGAAAAGAGAGAGTTACCCTTGATTGGATAGCTCTTTCTTTCGTGGGATGAACAACAAAAACGAGTTTGTAGAATTTGACGCAAGCATTGTACCACAGATAAATCCAAGGAACAATGCGACAGTCACATCCGTTAACAAGTTCAATTGTAATATTAACTGTCGCCAACATCAAGCGACCTCTGCATATATTTCACTGGGCGTCCTGTAACCCAGGATTTTCCTTGGATAATTATTAAGCCAGTTTTCTATCCGCTGTATTTCCTTT
>JAUVJE010000126.1 GCA_030592355.1 Clostridia bacterium | reverse complement strand
GCCACCCCACCGCAGCACCCCAAAATAGCAATCAGGGGAATTATTTTCCTGACAATTATTTTTTTTAAATCCTTCATTGCAGGTCTCCCTCTGTTTTCCAGGGTTTTCTTTTCATATAAAATATTTCTACATCCCGCGAAACAGGTCCATTAATATACTTCGAATCCAGTACCAGAATTTTCACGGTATTGTCAAGTATGCTAAGCCGAGTGGCTTCCGCAAGTATCTCATCGCTTAAAAATGCAGTTATAATATAAATCTGGGTATTGCTAATTTTGTTTTCCAACTGAGATAAATATATTTCAAAATCCCGCAGGTTTTTTAATTTCAGCTGAGCAAGTTTAAAAAGCATATGCTTCATGTGCTCCTGTCCCGAACCCGACTCGGTAAGAATCATGTTTCTACCGTCATCAACTGTACATGCATTACTTCCGAATCTTACAGGAACGCCCTGGCCGTATCCTCTGTTAAGAGCCGTTGCCGATACCTTTACCGCCAATTCGATGACATCTTTATTTTTTACAAAATCAAATTCCCCGTAATCCGACTGAACATTCATGAGAACCGTAATTCCGACCTTTGTTGTAAAATCATTTTCATTAACCATAAGTTTATTGGTTTTTGCAGTAGCCTTCCAGTTTACACGGTTAATAGGATCACCCGGTATATACTCGCGAATGCCTTTCACTATGAATGGATCGTCCATTATGAATCTTTTTACAATAGCATCCCCAAGTATATCTCTTGTAGAAAAAAACATCTCATTAATATCTATCATCCCTGGATATACAATCAATCTGGTATTAACGGGAACTGCTCTCGACTCAGAAATCAGACCCAGTATATCTCCGCATGTAACAGTAGCATTCTCTATATCAAAAACTCCCCTTTTTGTGCACTTCATATACCAGCGCCTCTTTGTTTTTTGGTAAGATCTCAGCATGAATCCACTGGTTACAAACCTACGCTCATCAACTATTGATGAACTGGCTCCGGCAAATTCAAGCCACTTTGAAGAGTGTATATCAGCTTTTACCCATGGTACGGGCACCGGCTTTTTATTATAGATTTCCTCATCTACAAACATGTCATCGCCTTCAAAGGCTTCTGTTTTACTGAAAGACAATGTATAAATAAGTCCCTTTATCAGTGTGAATTTGAAAAACAGAATCTCAATGAGAAAAAAAAGCATTAGCAGTATTACTACGAATACCAGTTCCATTATATTACCTTTCGATTTCTTCCGTTGGGGTTTTAACCGTAGCCAAAATTTCCTCTACAGCTGATATGGTTCCGGTTGTACCTGATGAAAGAGCGTGTCCCTTTAGCATTACTCTATGGGCCGATACGGCGACACATACTGCTTTTACATCTTCCGGAGCAACAAAATCCCTGCCCTTAATCGCCGCATATGCCCTGGCCGCCCTCATAAGTGCAAGGCTTCCCCTTGGACTTACTCCAAGTGCAAGCCGTGAACTTGCCCTTGTTGCTTCGACTATATCTATAATATATTTTTTAATATCATCGCTTACTGAAACCCTATTCATGGCCTCCTGTACTTCCAATACATCCGCTGCATTTGCGACATGTCCAAGTTTTTCGAAAGGTTCTTCGTTTTCAAACCTGTTAAGAATAGCAATGCCCTGTTCAACATTCGGGTAGCCAATTGACAATCTCATGAAGAATCTGTCCATCTGCGCCTCGGGAAGCGGGAATGTGCCTTGTGTTTCCAGTGGGTTCTGTGTTGCAATAACAAAAAACGGAGCGTCCAGTTTTTTTGTATCTCCCTCGATGGTTATCTGACGTTCGTCCATGCATTCGAGAAGAGCCGACTGGGTTCTCGGTGTAGCCCTATTAATTTCATCAGCAAGAACAATATTTGCAAACAACGGACCCTCGCGGAAAACAAAGTCTGATTCTTTCTGATTATATATACTAATGCCCGTAAGATCGGACGGTAGTAAGTCGGGAGTAAACTGAATTCTCCTGAATTTACAATCAACAGATTTAGACAAGCTCTTCGCCATAACTGTTTTTCCCAGTCCGGGAACATCCTCAAGCAGTACATGTCCGGAACAAAACAGAGAAACAAGAACCAGTTCAATAACGTCGTCCTTGCCCACTATAACCTTAGAAATGTTGTTTTTAACCATAAGAGAAAAATCCCTTATTTTTTCTACTTCCATTACTTAACTCCTAACTCCGCGAATCATTATTTGTTCTGATTAATCAAGTCCAATATTATAGTTTCAGTCTGTTCTGAGTACTCCGCCCTGTGTGGAATTGCAAAGTACTCGGGAACAAGCCCGGACATGCCTTTATTGAATATACTCTTATTGCCGAATCTATATGCCACGGCAATCTCATCCCCGCCTTCTTTGTACCAGTAGAGAATATTTTCATCATCAGGTGAAATGCCAAACTCCGCTAAATACGGCGACAGGTCAGTCAAAGCTCCTTCATAGGACAGGAATTTTGCAAATTCCGGTACTATTATAAACAAATCCGACTCTCCTCCCTGTAAGTCGCCCGTAAGTTTATATAAAAAGCTTTCGCTTATGCTGCCGTCCTTGCTGTTGCCGACTATATAATAATCAATCAGAACCTCTTTTTCATCAATAAGCTCCTCATAATAAACAGCCATCATTTCCTGGTCAGAAATGGTCAGTTGCCCGAGAATCGATATTTTGTAGTCATATCTGACTTTTCCTAGAATAAACATTAGCAATGTTGCTACAATTAACACAAATACAACTGTTCCATATATCAATCTTCTTGTATTGTGATAGAAAAAATTCTCTACTTTCTTTTTATTAAGTCCTTTTTCACTATAAGCCGGATCGGGTTTGAAATTCCCCCAGTCTATACCCATTATTGTATCGTAAGCCTTTGTTATCAACACATCGTCAAAGGCGTCGTCAAATTTGGCTCTTCTCATATAGTTTTCGTATTTTGCCTTGACCTTATCTAAAGATTCCGATGGGTCAAGCTGAAGGATTTCATATGCTTTTTCCTTCGTCATTTTTTCATCCATTCAAAACACCTCTTTCTATGTTACAGTATAACATCTCAATTACCGCGTATTTATTAAATTTTTATGAACAGTGCCTGTTTAACTGCGCAATATACCATTTGGATTATAAACACAAATCAATTTTCGCTTTTCTAATCACATCAGCAACAGGTACATCAATTCTGTCAGCCTCTTTTCTGAGTTTATATTCCACAATCCCATCGCCTGCCATCTTACCTACTGTAATGCGTATAGGAATACCTATTAAATCCGCATCATTGAATTTTACGCCGGCTCGTTCTTTTCTGTCATCGATAAGAACATCAACACCCATTTCTTTAAATTCCTTATAAAGGTTTTCGGCAATCTCTACCTGTTCTTCTTTTGATGTGTTTACAGGTATAATTATTACTTGATAGGGTGCTACGCCAAGAGGCCATACGATGCCTTTTTCATCACAATTTTGCTCTATTACCGCAGCCATGGTTCTGGCAACTCCTATGCCATAGCTACCCATAATCATTGGGTTTTCTCTGCCGTTTTCATCAAGAAATTTGCATCCGAGGGCTTCAGAATATTTTGTACCCAATTTAAAAATATGGCCGACTTCAATTCCCCTGTCAATTTTAACGGGATTTTCGCATAGCGGACACTTATCACCTTCTACTATATTTCTGATATCAGCAAATTCATTTATACTGCAATCATCAATATTCACGTTTTTAAGATGATAATCAGTTTCGTTTGCTCCCGATATGAAATCCGTCATGTGCTTCACTTCGAAATCTGCGATTGTTCTGATTTTCAAATCTTTGGGACCTGCAAATCCTACATCTGCCTGCGTAACCCTTTTAATAGTTTCAGGATCAGCCATTTCCAGTTCAACACATCCTAGGAGGTTTTGGAGTTTTGTTTCGTTAAGATCCCTGTCTCCCCTTATAACAGCAGCGATTACATGGTCATCCGCCTTATATATAAGGGTTTTTGCAAATTGACCGGCCTTGCAATTGAAAAATTCACATAAATCTTCAATTGTTCCGACATCCGGTGTATGAACTTTCTCCAATACGCCTCTTCCGGTCCCATTATCCTCTGGTTCCAGACATTCAGCTTTCTCATCATTTGCTGCATACCCACAGTTATCGCAATATGCAATAGTTGCTTCACCGACGGTGCTTTTAACCATAAATTCCTCGGAACCGGATCCGCCCATAGCACCGGAATCCGCCTGCACTACTGTATAATCCAGTCCGCAGCGGTCAAATATGGCACAGTAGGCATCGTGCATTTTTTTATATGATATGTTCAGGCCTTCATCATTTTTATCAAAGCTATAGGCATCTTTCATTACAAACTCACGGCTTCTCATAACACCAAAACGGGGACGAATCTCATCTCTGTATTTTGTTTGTATCTGATAAAGAATCTGCGGCAACTGTTTATAACTGCGAATTTCGTTGCGCACACTGACAGTAAAAGATTCTTCATGGGTAGGACCAAGGCAAAATTCCCTGCCTCCCCTGTCCCTTAACTTGAACATTTCAGGTCCAAAGACTTCCCATCTGCCGGACTCCTTAAGCACTTCCGCAGGTATTAGCGCAGACATGTGAAGCTCCTGTCCCCCTTGATTATCCATTTCTTCCCTTATTATATTTTCAATTTTTCTAAAAACTTTATACCCAAGCGGCAGAAAATTATAAATGCCCGATGCGAATCTCCGAATTAAACCAGCCCGTATCATAAGCTTATGGCTTTCAATCTCCGCTTCCGCGGGAACTTCCCTTAATGTGGGAATAAAAAGTTTTGAATATCTCATATCATCCTCCTGTTATCCTAATACCACCAGTTATCCTTGGGATACTTGGTGATTTTAGCTTTTTTAGAGTACGCCTTCTAAAAAAACGTCCCGTAATCAAATATTACGGGACGATCATGTCGCTGTACCACCCATCCGGTTGTCCCGGACCAAAGGCCTTATCGCTGCCCTGCGTGTTTCTCCAAGGTGGGGAAAAGACTTGTCCGGAGCTTCCACCGTCCCCCGTCGCTTGATTTCAGTCTTCGTATTCTCTTCATAGAAACATTCTTATTGTATTTGAATGATAATATATCCACCTATGAAAGTCAATAAACCCTAACCTAAACGTTCTTATCTATTAACTTTTCATATGTCAGAAGAATGCCCTTTACTATCACAATTTTTCTTTTATGGCTTCGGCGAGTTTTACACCTGCATCAAAACATGATTTTAAATCATCTTCAGTTGGAGTATATTTAATTTTTACCGGTTCGCATACCTGATTCAATTTTGCCTTAACCAATGTTTCCGCTATATGACCAGGAGCTTCTCCGCTCCATCCGTAACTGCCGAAACTAACAAAAGGTTTGCCTTTCATTTTGTGTGTAAGTATTTCATGGGAAATGGACACAATGGACGTAAGCGGGCTATTATTAACTGTACTACTGCCGATGGCAATGGCATTTGCCTTGAAAATCTCGGTTATAAGATCCGACATATCGCTTACAGAACAATTATACAATTTAGCTTTGACACCCTTGCTACTAAGCCCTTCTTCAATCGACTCTGCCATTCTGAGTGTAGCTTCGTACATGGTGTCATAGATAATTACAGCAAAATCCTCTGAATAATCTGAAGCCCATTTGACATATGCTTCAATAATCTGACCGGGATTTTCCCTCCAGATAACACCGTGGCTCGGAGCAATGATTTCAATGTCAAGATTTAATTTTATAACTTCATCAATTTTTTTCACTATCATCGCAGAAAACGGAGTCAGGATGTTAGCATAATATTTTATAGCCTCCTGATAAAGCTCATCATTGTCAACTTCATCATTAAACAAGGATTTGGTGCAATAATGCTGGCCAAAAGCATCGTTTGACATAAGCACCTTATCATGGTCAAGATATGTCATCATGCTGTCAGGCCAATGTATCATCCTCATCTCTACGAAAGTCAGGGTATTTTTACCGATATTCAAAGTGTCGCCTGTTTTCACTATTTTGAAGTTCCAATCCTTGTGATAATGCGCTTTGATTATTTTCTCTCCGAAAGCAGTGCAGTAAATCGGCAGGTCCGGCCTTACTTTCATCAATTCTTCGAGGGCTCCTCCATGGTCCGGTTCACTATGATTGATAATTATCATATCAATATTCTCAACCCCGACATCTTTTTCAAGCCTTTTAATATATGTCTCCTTATGTGGATACCAAACTGTGTCCACCAGAACCGTTTTTTCGTCCCTAATTAAATATGAATTGTATGTGGATCCCCTGTGGGTTGAGAATTCATGACCATGAAAAAGTTTCAGTTCCCAGTCCTGAATTCCATTCCAATAAACATTTTCAGATATTTTTTGCATATTTTCCTCCGCTATATTTGTATTTGGTTAAATCAATGGATATCACCATCAACCATCAGTTATCGCTATTCGACTACTATAGTATACCCAATTAGAAATCATTGTATGAATATTTGCAATGAATTTTATAAATATCAGAAAATGTTTATTAAAATGGAACCATATTTGGCATCAGGCTAATGTCACCGGGATTGATAACAAATACATATATTATTAGCAGAATGCCAATAAAAGCCCAAACCAATATACCGATTAATATTTTTCTTTGAAAAATAAAGTTTCTGATTTTTTTCTTATTAAATCCTTTTTCATTGAGCAATTCCGCATCAGGATTGAAGAAATCTTCCGTATTATCTGCAATTATTCTGTCATAAGCATCGGTTATTTTATCAATATCAATACTGTCATCATGCAATGACCGTTTCATGAGCATGTCATAACGATATTTTACCTTTTCAATATCCGAATTGGATTTCAATTCAAGTATCTCATAATCTACAGCAGGCATACAACTCTCCTTTACTTCTCCATTATACAAACCGTATGTGAAAATAACAACATCAAAGGTTTACAATAACAACTAATCTGACATTTACCTTAGGCAAACATTTGCCTAAAGCTCTTATTTGAGCAACTCCTTTCGGGTTATCATTAAATTTGAGCAATATACAGTAGGGTGCAGAAAATTTGACTTAAAACGAAGCTTACGAGACTTTTTATGAACAACATGTATGTTTATACATAAGTGAGTATCCTGTCTACGCACGGGTAATGGTCATGTTTCTCGAACTGATGTTCAATAGAACGGTTTGCGGGACGACATTTATGGCGTTTCTCAAACTTTTGAAACAGTATGTTTTCCGATACGCCATTGATGCCGAAACCCGCCTTGATATTTCAGGCTTCTAGTAAATAAAAATTCTAAAATATCACAT
>JAUVJE010000187.1 GCA_030592355.1 Clostridia bacterium | reverse complement strand
TGGGACGCCGCGAGGTACTTGAGACAATACTGGACTTAAATAAAAAAGAGAAAATGACTATCATACACATAACCCATCATATGAACGAGGCACGCTTAGCAGACAGAATAATTGTTATAGATGATGGGAAAGTTGTTGCGCAGGGCAAGCCAACGGATGTATTCAGCGATGTTGACGGCATACAGTCGCTGGGGCTTGACGTTCCGCAAGTTACCAAGCTTTTACATGAGCTTAAAAAACTTGGAATCGTAGATGATATAGGTATAATTACTGTAGAAGACGCCGCAGAAAGGCTGGGCCGTCTCTTTGAATAAAATAATCAACATTAAAAATCTCAGCTACACCTATATGAAGGGAACTCCATTTGAAAAGAAAGCCCTCGAAAATATAAATCTTGAAATTGACAATGGGGAATTTGTTGCGCTGATTGGACATACCGGTTCAGGTAAATCGACATTGGTTCAGCACCTTAACGGCCTTTTGAAAATAGAGGAGGGTGAGATTTCAGTAGCGGGAATGCAGACAAAGGGAAAGGATCTTAAAGAACTTCGTAAAAAAGTCGGCATTGTTTTTCAATATCCGGAGCATCAGCTTTTTGAGGAAACTGTATATAAAGACATTGAATTCGGTTTGCTTAAACAAGGATTAGAAGAGTCGGAACGGCACCGGAAAATATGTGAAACAGCAGCGATACTTGAGCTTGACAATGCACTATTAGAAAAATCGCCGTATGAACTTTCAGGTGGACAGAAAAGAAGAGCGGCAATAGCTGGAATTTTAGTTCTGGAGCCTGATATACTTGTGCTGGACGAACCTGCCGCCGGTCTTGATCCGGCGGGGACAAGAGAATTGTTTGATATAGTGACCGCTCTTTATAAAGAAAAAAACATAACCGTTATACTTGTTTCGCACAGTATGGAACTTGTAGCTGATTATGCTTCAAGGATAATAGTCATGAATAAGGGGCGGATACACAGCGACGGAAAACCTTCAGAAATTTTCATGCAGGGCAGAGAACTTGAGAAAATAGGTCTCGGTGTTCCTGAGATTACCGAGTTGATGAGTTTATTGAAAAAGTATCGGCCTGATATCAGGCAGGATATCTTTAGTGTTGATCAGGCATTACAAGAAATTTTAAAACAACTGGGGGTAAAACAATGATAAGAAACATTACCCTCGGTCAGTATCTGCCGGGAAAATCAATAATTCACAGAGCGGATCCGCGGACCAAAATAATAGTAACAATGCTATTTATGATAGTGTTGTTCATAATTGATTCAATATGGGCGCTTCTTGGGGCACTTATCTTCGTAGCCACTGCTTACTGGATATCAAAAATTTCCATTAAATTTGCAATCAAAGGTATTAAGCCTATATTGTTCATTATATTATTTACTGTAGTGATCAATATGTTTATGACCGAGGGAAACACCATTGTTAATCTTGGATTTGCACAGATTACCGACCAAGGGTTGCTAAGGGCTGCCATTGTATCCTTAAGGGTATTCATGCTGATAACATCGGCTTCTGTAATGACATACACAACCACACCGATAATGCTGACAGATGGTTTGGAAAAATTGCTCAAACCTCTGAAAAAATTAAAGGTCCCGGTGCATGAGATGGCCATGATGATGACTATTGCTCTTAGGTTCATACCTACTCTTATAGATGAGACAGACAAGATAATGAAAGCACAGGCAGCCCGCGGAGCGGATATAGGAACCGGCAATCTGCTTGAAAGAGCCAAGAGCTTCATTCCTATCCTTATTCCGTTGTTTGTAAGTTCCTTCAGAAAGGCTGATGATTTGGCCATTGCAATGGAAGCCAGATGCTATAGGGGAAGCAAGGGAAGAACAAGTATGAGAGTATTAAAATATGGTAAAATTGATGTTGCTATTTTGCTGTCTTTTTGTATAATATGTTCAGGGATTCTATTAATACATTATCTAATATAATTAGCATTGGTTAGGAGATATTTATGTCAAGAAAACTAGTTTACAAAACACTTGAATTTGACAAACCTGAAAGAGCTCCCAGGGACATATGGGTTTTGCCGTGGGCTGATTTGAATTATCCGGAGCAGGTGAAAAAGCTGAAAAATGATTTTCCCCAGGACATAAAATCAGCGGGCGGCTTTGCGGAACAGAGCAGCGTGGTCATAGGCGATATGCATACTGTAGGCACTTATGTTGACCCGTGGGGTTGTGTTTTTGAAAACATTCAAGAAGGCATCCATGGTGAAATTCAAGAACCTATTGTACAGGAAGAGGAATGGGAAGATGTAGAAAAAGTTCACTTTCCTTATGAGTGGTTCAATATAGACGTCGAAGGTGTGAACTCGTATTGTAAAAACAATGATATGTTTGTTCTTCCCGGGTTCTGCGCACGCCCCTTTGAAAGGCTGCAATTTATAAGAGGTACTGCGCAGTTTTATATGGACTTGGTGCTTCGTCCCGACGGTATGATGGATTTTATCAATAAGCTGCATAAATTTAATTTAGACCTGATGGAATCATGGGCGAAAACCGATGTTGACGCATTATTTATGATGGATGACTGGGGAGCTCAGAACAATTTGCTCATAAGTCCGGAGATCTGGATTGAGATTTTTAAACCGATGTACAAGGATTATTGTGATTTGGCTAAGGCGTATGGTAAAAAAATGTTCATGCACAGCGACGGTCATATTTTAAAGATATATCCTCATCTTATTGAGATTGGAGTTGATGCGCTTAATTCCCAGATTTTTTGCATGGGGCTTGAAAACCTCGCAGAATATGCTGGTAAAATCACTTTTTGGGGTGAAATGGACAGACAGCATATGCTATCGGACAAAGAACCGGCTGATATTGATGAAGCAGTCCGTGAAATTAAAGAACTGTTGTGGAAAGACGGCGGCTGCATCGCCCAATGTGAATTCGGCCCCGGCGGGAAACCGGAAAATGTCATGCAGACATTTAAATCGTGGAATAACGTTATTTAAGGAGCGACATGCACTATATAGGAGTGGATATCGGCGGGATGTCAATAAAAGCCGGTATAGTAGACAACAAAGGCAATATACTCGTCAATGGAAAGATTTCCACCGAACAAGAACGGGGTTTTGCGAACACCATTAGAAATATAGCTGATTTATGCCAAAAACTTCTTGATAAAGCCGGTTTATCGGAAGATGACATTGATTCAATTGGAGTGGTGACACCAGGTATACCTGATAAGAAAAATGGCATATTGATTTTCTCAAACAACCTGCAGTTCAGAAATGTCCCGATAAAAAGCGAATTGCAGAAATATTTCGACATACCGGTTTATCTCGATAATGATGCCAATGCCGCAGCGCTGGCGGAAAGCGTTGCAGGAGCTTCAAAAAACATAGAAAATTCAGTTCTTATAACGCTGGGGACAGGTATAGGCGGAGGAATAATTATCAATAATAAAATATACAGCGGATTCAATGATGCGGGTTCAGAGCTTGGGCACATGACGATAGTTCACGATGGAATCCGGTGTTCCTGCGGAAGAAGAGGCTGTTTTGAAAAGTATGCATCTGCAAGCGCTCTCATAAGCCAAACAAGGGAAGCGGCGGGGAAAAACCCGGAATCCATCATTAATAAAATCACGAACGGGAATCAGGAAAAGATTGATGCAAAAACTGCATTTGAAGCACAGCGAAAAGGTGATTCAACCGCAGATAAAGTTGTGTCGCAATACATTGAGTATTTGGCGGACGGGGTGATGAATATCATCAACATGCTGTTCCCTGAAATAATCGTCATAGGCGGAGGGGTTGGGAACGAAGGCGAAAATCTATTTGAACCCCTCAGGAAAGCTCTCTACAAAAGAGTCTATACCCATGATGTTGCAGAAACTAAAATCAAAGGTGCGGTAATGGGAAACAAAGCCGGTATCGTGGGAGCGGCCATGCTGGGTAAAAAAAGATAAATCAATACAGGAGAATATTATGCTAAGGGAAATGATTGAAGCGGCGAAACGTGGTGAAAATGTTTTTATTACTGATGTGAGAAACAGATTTAAAAACCTTGGAGAGAACGGAAGCAGCATACTGATAGCCCTGGACCTTATAAAAATCGGAGATATCAGATTTTTTGAAATAGCAGTACCCAAAACTGATGGGATTACGGTTGAGGAAGCTGAATTTATAGGTTCGTACCTTAGAGCGGAGCTTTATAATATGCTGTCAAGTCTCGGAGGCAGGGGCCTGACTGTATATTTTGACACATCAGATGTGGTTCAATATGGTATTTTCACAAGCGTCAGGGAAGATTTCTGCATGGATAAGCCTTTGTCGGACCGTACCGGATACGGTAATTGCATGAATGTAATAGATCGCATGATCAGAGCAATATACGGCGAGAATGAGAAGTTTTTATATGTGCTG
>JAUVJE010000177.1 GCA_030592355.1 Clostridia bacterium | reverse complement strand
TGATAGTAAATAGATTATATGACATGACCACTATATATTCAATTGAAACCAGCGATGGTTATGTATTATTTGGCTGTTGAAGCCAATACAGACACCTGGAGCCATATCATTTTATACTCACTTTCCACAACAGAAAGTAATAACAAATGTAATATTCCCAATGACAAAATCCTATGGGCATAAAAAAAAGAGCTGTCATTTTGAGACAGCCCCTTTTTCTATTGAAAAATTAGTCTCCGGGCTCTATTAATCCGAAATTTCCATCTTTTCTTTTATATACAACATTGATTTCCTCATCATCCGCATTTCTAAACATAAAGAACTCATGTCCTATCAGGTCCATTTGGAGGACTGCTTCCTCAACGGACATCGGTTTGATTGGGAATTTCTTGTTTTTAACTATCTTATGGTCATTCTGCTCATATTCTATTGCAGAATCAAAATTATCAAATGCACCAGAATGAAATTTCTTTTCCAGTTTGGTTTTGTTTTTCCTGATTTGCCTGTCTATTACATCAACTGCCTTGTCTATGGCGGTCATTTCATCATGATTCGCAGTTTCCGCCCTATAAACCCATCCTCTGTGATGAATTGTGGCCTCAAGTTTTACTATACTTCCATGCTTCACTGTGCTGAATGTTAACTGTACATCCGCCTCCCGCCTAAAATACTTTTCAAGCTTGCTGAATTTTTTTTCAGCCCAGGCCCTGACATCATCGGTAACATCCATATGTCTTCCGCTGATACTCATCTTCATATTTATCGCCCCTTTCGTTGTGGAATATATCAGAAGTGATATGTATATTATATACCCGCAGATAGAGTGGTTCAATTGATATATTGTAAAGAAGATAAATATCTTTGCAAATACCGCATATAGGCATTTGAATTGACACAAAAATCAACTGTAGAATACATTTACAAGATACAATCCCCGGGCCGGAAGCGTTGGACCCGCTTCATCTCTTTTTCCTGAAAATATTACATTCGGAATATCCGAGGGTGCCAGTCTGCCTAATCCGCATTCCAGAAGGGTACCCGCGATAATCCTTACCATATTATATAAAAAACCGTTTCCCGAAACATTAATTTCTATGATATCTCCGTTCTTTTCAACAGATATATCGGTTATTGTCCTGACGGTATCTGAAACCTGGCTTTTTACCGCCATGAAACCCCTGAAGTCATGGGTTCCATAAAAATGTTCTGCCGCTCTTTTCATTGAATTAATATCCAGCGTCCCGGGAACCCTGAAAGCCCTGGTTTCATAAAAAGGCGAACGTATATCCCTATTAAATATTTCATAGCTGTATTTCTTGCCTTTTGCTGAAAAACGGGCATGGAAATCCTTATCTGCCTCACAAGAAAATATAATTGAGATGTCCCATGGCAGATGATGGTTAAGAGCTTTGGAAAACACCTCGGCAGGAATGGATGATTGTGTTTTAAAACTGGCTGCCTGTCCATAAGCATGCACCCCTGAATCTGTGCGACCCGAACCGTGAATCTTTATTTCCTCTCCTGTCAGTTTTAATAAAGCTTCCTCAATTACCTGTTGCACACTCAATCCGTTTGGTTGTATTTGCCATCCACAATATTCTGTGCCATCATATTCAATTATAAATTTGATATTTTTCATCGAATCCCTGTTAACTAAGATTTAGCTCATGCATCCTCTAATGCCAATTCCGTGCAATAATCTTCATTTGGAATTAAAATTTCAAAATCGGTTTCATTACCCTTTTCCAAAAAACCGCATATGGCGTCAGCTACTTCTACACATTCATCAATTGCTTCTTGAAGTAATTCTTCAACAGACATTTTCATGACCTTGCCTTCCACCCCCGGAAAAGCCCATTCGCGTTTATTTTCATTAAGTACGTCAACATCAGAAAATCCATTGTCTATATAGCACTTTCTCGTCAAAGGCAGTTTATTGATGATTTTCTTTTTTTTATTTTTGGGATCATATAATATTTCAAATATTTTTATCATATTTTTAACGGCTTTTCGTATTTCAAAATCATTTATGATTCCGGATAGAGCTGAGTAAATATAGTTTGACAGATAATCAGCTACTACATCAGGCAACGGCTCTACATTAAGCATCCCGGAATTCATAACCTTTGTGACCGGTATCCCTTTTTCCCGAAACCACAGCCTTGAATCCATTGTAGCCTCAATGTCATAATGATTCAACTTTGTACGGCCTGTGCCGAAATTATAGCAACCTGCGTTAATCATACTGTAAACATAAGGATGTATGCTCTTATCACAATAATAATGGCTTAAAAATCCCAAAATATATACAAGCAATTCCTCGTAATAACTTCCTGTGCTTTTGCTAAGTAATTTTATTGCATCCTTAAAAAACAATGCTGTTTTTACATGGTGCATTTTCTCGCCGGTTTCTCTAATTGCCTGGCCGTATGGATTCCACGGTTTATAATAGAACAAAATATCGGGACCTTGGGCTCCGAGATTATATAATTTTTCATTGTCGTGAATAAAGTGTCTGATATTACCGTCGGCAAGCTTATCCTTGACTCTTTCTGCAAATAATATATGGGTAAGTACATCCGGCATCAATTCACCTCAAAATTTTCTGATGGGATTATTTATATAGAAAATCTACTATTGGTTATTATATCACTTTTTTTATAATTGGTTTGAAAGTTTTCATACTTCGCCTCTTCTTGGCAATATATACTGAAATGATTGAATAAGAACGGTATTTATTATAAACTAGTAACAAGGGTAAAAGCATTCATTATTAATAAGGGGGATATCCAAATGTCAAAAGACAGGCTTACCAGGGAGGAGCGCAGCTGGATTCTGTATGACTGTGCTAATTCCGCGTATTCAATAGCAATAACCACGGCTTTACTTCCTATTATGTTCGGCATGTTCAAAAATGTAGGTTCCAGCATGTCTCTTGGTTATTTCAATTCTATCGCAAGTATCATCGTAGCTATTTTAAGTCCGATACTCGGTACCTTCGCAGATTATAAGGACAGGAAAAAACGGTTTTTCCTGTTTTTCTTCATAACCGGGGTAATATTCACCGCAGCTCTTGCCTTTGTACCGCCAAGCAGCGGATTATGGCAGCTTCTTATAGCATTCTACATACTGTCAGCTGTTGGTTTTGCCGGTGCAAATATATTTTACGATTCGTTCTTAGTTGATGTTACCACTAACGAAAAAATGGACAAAGTATCTACCCGCGGCTTTGCATTCGGCTACATTTCAAGTGTAATTCCCTTTGCTATCAGCCTCGGAGTAATATTCTTTCTCGGAATGGACAAAGCTCTTGGTTATTCGCTTGGATTCATTATCACCGCGTTGTGGTGGGGATTATTAACCATTCCTATGATTAGACACGTTAAACAGCGTCATTATGTTGACTATGAGCCGCAGCCCATAAAAAACAGTTTTATCAGACTTGGCAAAACTTTTAAAAACATACGAAAGCACAAGTATGTCTTTATATTCCTGATAGCATATTTCCTATATATTGATGGAGTTGACACTATAATCAAAATGGCTGTGCCATACTCTCAAAGTGTTATGGATTTGGATTCGGGCGGCATGTTCACTCTACTGGGCATTCTCCTGGCAATTCAAATTGTAGCATTCCCGTGTGCAATCATTTACGGAAATCTGGCAAAAAAATATTCCACACGGACCATGATTATAGTCGGAATTGCCACATATATTCTTTCCTGTGTTTTTGCTTTCTTTATGAAGGAAGTATGGCATGTATTTATACTCGGCGTAATGATTGGCTCGGCTCAAGGCGGCATTCAGGCTCTCAGTCGTTCATATTATGCAAAAATCATTCCAAAGAAAAATTCAAACGAATTCTTTGGTTTTTACAATATTTTCGGCAAGTTCGCCGCAATCATCGGACCAGCGCTCATGGCTTTGGTTACAACTGTGACCGGAGTTGCCAGATACAGTATATTTGCACTGATACCGCTGTTCCTTGCCGGTTTCTTCGTATTTATATCACTTCCAAAAGAACAAACTATAATCGCACCCACAGAAATTTAGTAAAAAACAACAATAAAAACGCCCGGACATTGTTCCGGGCGTTTTAAAATTCATTTTTAACATTACCATTATTTTTCATCACCCTTAGAGTAATGAAAAATTTAGATCTTATATGTCATTTCGCAATTTTGAACTCCTGAATTTACATGTCCCCAGTCCATTCGGAATCTTGGTATTTCATAATCAAAGTACCATCTGATACTTACATCCCTGCCGCCGAAACTACAGTGGAACAGCGCGCACTTTGTAATTTTTTCATCTATGATGCCTATCGGTTCAATATTTTCGAATTTTGATATATCTTCTTCGGTGGAAAGATACTTTGTCAAATCTTTGGCATATCTTGCAGCTTCTTCCCTATCGCCGGAATATACGGTTCCAGAGTTCCACGCCGACTGACGTCTTTTAATATAAATAGGGGAAGAGAGCAAAAAGGCTCCATCCCTCTGACTGGCTTTTAGATAAATGAAATCACCGGCAAGCTCCGATGCTTTTATAGTAAAAGTGGTTGAGAAATCCTGTTTCCCTGGTTTAAATTCCCTGACGGTATATTTACCGGATACCAGGTATAGACCTTCAATAATATCCGTCCCAAGATACTCCAAAGTTACTTTAT
>JAUVJE010000122.1 GCA_030592355.1 Clostridia bacterium | reverse complement strand
TTCCACCGGTACACCGGCTTCAGTCATTTGTTAATTCATAATGAATCAACGGGATCCTCACTTATATAAAGTGCACTGTTCAATTTTCAAGGTTCATGGCCTTTATCGCTAAAGGCGCCTAGTTATAATACCATTTTTTAAAATAAAATGTCAAGGATTTTTAAGCATTTCAGAGGCCGCATTTCTCAGCGGCCACAACATAATAACATTATGGTTAGTGAGTGTCAACAGAAAATTTGATAAAATATCTAAAATTTTAAAATTTGCAAACATACACCCGGGACCGTATAACATAATACCACTCAAATCAGCTAAAATCAGTGGTTTTAAGCGATAAAAACCCCTATTTCTACAACGCCCCCGGGCGTATGCTGTTTCGCAGCAAATCAACTATGGAGAAATTTATTCAGGAATTTTTTACATTGTAAAATTTCTTCAATGTTGTTTTTCACTGTATATTTTCCATATGTCTGCAGCACACACTTTTACCTAATATAAAAAACGGATTCCCGAAAGAATCCGCTTAATTATACCTTAAGTATTTAGGCTTTGTTACTATCACCCCAAAAGGCGTTCCCGATGCACTGTTTAAATTTCGGTTATTACGTCTTTAATTGCAGCACCCGGTGGAACTATGGGATATACATTGTCATCTTTATCTATCCGAAAATCAATTACAACCGGCCTCTTGGTTTCACTAAGCGCCCTTTGGATGACGTCATCTACATCCGCAGGATCGTCAACCCTTATGCCTATAGCTCCAAAAGCTTCAGCTAAGGCAACATAATCCACGCAATCATCTATTGTTGTTGCGGCATATCTTTTATTTAAGAACAGTGTCTGCCACTGTCTGACCATTCCTCTGGTGTTATTATTCAGTATCGCTATCACAATCGGAAGTTTATAGGTCACGGCTGTTGCTAATTCCTGCATGTTCATCCTGAAACTTCCATCCCCTGCTACATTAATGACTTTCTTGTCCGGATTTGCAAGTTGAGCTCCAATAGCAGCCCCGAGTCCGTATCCCATTGTTCCCAACCCACCTGACGAGAGGTAGGTGCGGGGTTGTGTAAATTTATACCACTGGGCAGCCCAAATTTGGTTCTGTCCGACCTCTGTTACAATTATTGCGTTTCCTTCTGTATGCTTATACAATTTTTTAACAACCGTCTGAGGTTTTACCGCCTTGCCGTCGTCAAGATATGATAATGGAAATTTCGCCCTCCAGACATTGATTTTATCAACCCATTCGCTTTCCTTTTTCTTATCTAATTTTTCAAGAAGTCTTTCAAGAATATCATCCATGTAGCCGCATAATGGGTAATCAACCGGAATATTCTTTCCTATTTCCGCAGGATCTATATCAATATGCATAACTTTTGCATTAGGCGCAAAATTCTTAATGCTTGATGTAACCCTGTCGCTGAATCTAGCCCCGACAGCAATCAGGAGATCACAGTGTGTGGCCGCAAGATTTGATGTCTTGCTGCCGTGCATACCGATAAGCCCTGTGCACAGTCCGTCATTTGAAGGGAATCCCCCGAGCCCCATAAGAGTAGTCGCTACCGGGATTCTCCCTTTTCGGGCAATTTCAGTCAGCAATTCATTGGTCTTGGAAATAATGACCCCACCGCCTGTTATTATATAAGGTTTTTTAGCTTCATTAATTGCCGCTGCCGCTTTTTCAATGTCTTCATCAGATACTCTGTCATGTCTTATACCTGCATGCTTTTTCAGAAAATTACCTTTACTTACATCCATGGGTTCATATTCGCACTCATCCACACTGGCATTTACGCAAATATCCACCAGGACCGGGCCGGGTCGTCCTTCCCCTGCAATTGCAAATGCTTCTCTTATCGTATTTGCCAATTCTGATACTTCTTTAACTATATAGTTGTGTTTGGTTATGGGAATTGTAATTCCTGTAATATCTATTTCCTGGAAAGAATCCTTGCCCAGGTCTTTCTTTCCTACCTGTCCCGTAAACGCAACCATAGGAACAGAGTCCATATAGGCAGTAGCTATTCCCGTAACAAGATTTGTCGCTCCCGGTCCGCTGGTTGCAATGCAAACACCGATTTTTCCAGTGCTTCTCGCATAACCATCCGCAGCGTGTGCAGCCCCCTGTTCGTGAGTCGTTACTATTTGCTTTATGGAATCCGTATTGTTATTTAATTCATCATATAGGAAAATGACTTTGCCCCCCGGATAACCAAAAATGATGTCCACTCCTTGTTCCTTAAGGCACTCAACAAATATCTTTGAACCTGTATATTTCATTACTCTTCCTCCATTACTTTAAAACCGCTCCTGTATTTGCAGATGATACAAACCGGGCATACCTTCCTAGGTAACCCGTCTTTATTTTCGGTTCCTTTGAAATAAACGATGCTTTTCTTTTTTCCATTTCTTCATCCGGCACCAGCACTTCCAGCTTCCCACCGGGAATATCGATGGAAATGATGTCACCGTTATGCACAAGACCAATCGGTCCGCCTTCCATAGCTTCAGGCGAAACATGCCCTATGGACGCTCCCCTTGTTGCTCCGGAGAACCGACCGTCAGTTAAAAGGGCCACATCCTTATCCAAACCCATTCCTGCAATCGCAGACGTAGGACCAAGCATCTCTCTCATTCCGGGACCGCCTTTTGGACCTTCATATCTTATTATTATTACATCGCCCTTATTAATGTTGCCATCATATATTTCTTTTATGGCATCCTCTTCGCTGTCAAATACACGGGCAGGGCCCTGGTGAACTAATATTTCGGGGTCCACTGCGGATTTCTTGACAACAGCTCCGTCAGGGGCCAGATTTCCTCTGAGTATCGCTATTCCGCCTGTAACTGAATGCGGATTATCCAAAGGCCTGATAACATCATAATCAGATACTTTCCTGTCCTTAATATTTTCACCTAATGTCTTTCCGGTGACTGTCATTAAATCCGTTTTAAGAAGATCGCCCTTAGCCAATTCATTCATGGCCGCATGCACACCCCCTGCAAAATAGAGATCCTGTATGTGATGTCCGTTTGGAACAGGAGCAAGCCTGCATAGGTTCGGCACCTTTGCACTTATTTCATTAATAATATCCAAGTCTATCTCAATACCCGCTTCATATGCAATTGCCGGCAAATGCAGAATGGAATTTGTTGAACATCCAAGCGCCATATCCACGGCAAGGGCATTAAGGAAGGAATCCTCACTTATAATATCAGAAGGCTTTATGTCCTTTTCGACAAGATTCATCACTGCAATACCCGCTTCTTTTGCGAGTCTGATTCTTTCAGCATACACAGCCGGTATTGTGCCGTTGCCCGGCAATGCCAGTCCAAGCGCTTCGCTCAGACAATTCATGGAATTCGCAGTAAACATTCCGGAGCAGGAACCGCAGCCGGGACATGCATTGTTTTCTATATCACAAAGCTCTTCTTCGCTCATTTTACCGCTTTTAACTGCTCCAACGCCCTCAAATACGCTATTTAAGTCAAGTTGTCTGCCTTTAACGTTTAAAGACAGCATCGCACCTCCGCTGATTACTATCGAAGGTACATTGACGCGTATCAGAGCCATGAGCATTCCCGGTACAATTTTGTCACAATTCGGTATATAAACCATTCCGTCAAACGGATGAGCTTTTCCCATGGCCTCGCAGGAATCGGCAATTAGTTCGCGGGATGCCAGCGAATAGTTCATTCCCACATGACCCATGGCTATACCGTCGCAGATTCCGATGGTTCCAAATTCAATGGGAGTTCCCCCTGCCATCCGAACACCTGACTTGACCGCTTCGGAGATTTTATCAAGATGAATATGTCCGGGCACAATTTCGCTTTTGGCATTTGCAATCCCTATCAACGGCCTGCTGAGCTCTTCATCCGTATATCCCATTGCTTTAAACAATGATCGGTGCGGCGCCCTTTCTATACCCTTAGTAACTATATGGCTTCTCATGTCGATCCCTCTTTCCCTATGTTAAAAAACTGGGTTAAAATATTATTGTTGTAGAAAAACGGCGCAATAATGCCATCCTCAATATTCTCATAAATGAATCCAAGTTTTTCATATGTTGCGGTATATGCAAGAAGAAGACTTATAAAATAAACAGTTGCAACACCAACCAATGCACCCAGAATAAACCCGGACACCTTGTCAACCTGCTTAATAATCGGGATTTCCGAAATTCCCTTAATTAAAAATCCTGCCAACCAGAAAAGGATTCTAAGAATAATAAATAGAACAACAGCACATAAAATAACTAGTATAAAAGATGTGATATTCTCTATGAAACTTTCCATTAAATTTGTAGCGGCATCGGTGCCTTTAGCCATACCATTCGCTATTATTTCTTTTAGATTATCTGGAAATGGCGTTTTTGCAATTGCTTCTTTTATACTTTCAGCGTTCGTTGGATCAGCAACAGAAGAAAAATCTATATTTAAATTTTCAAGTAGTTTTTCAACGGAATTCTTGATTCCATCATAAATACCTGTACCTTCAAACCAACCCGCAACAGGTTTTGATAATTTAATCGCAAGATAAAACGAAGCGACATAAGATATAATTTTATAAATTGTCTTCAAAAGACCGCTTTTTAACCCGATAAGAGCAAAAATAACAATAATTCCGATTATCACATAATCTGCAATTGACATATCTCGTCCTTCCTTTTATGTTTAAGGTATATTATACAACCCCTGGCACTAAAAAGTCTACCTCTGATGGGTTAATCAGTGATTTCCTACAAATCGACATCCAAGGGGAAATCACCGGCGGGCTTCGACATCATTGGCGTATCGCAAAACAATACTTTGAACCAAGATTTGAGAAACGCCATAAATGTCGTCACGCAAATCGTTTTACTGAACATCAATATACGAACATACCTATTATCTACGTTCAAATAAGGTTCATCTATTCATCTATATACCCGCGCTTCCTTATTAATGATATTCATAAAAAATCAAACGCCCGGTTGTTAATACCGCAACCTTGCCGCTTCCCATGTCAACAATACCAAGCACAAGGTCAAATCCACTCTGAATATCTACAGGTCTTCCTTTATCGTCAAGACATTCTGCATTCATTCCGGACCAATAAAAAATGTGTCTTTCCCCTGCAACCATTCCGTTGGTCAGCAGCCCCGTTGCATATGCCCACTTTTCTTTGCCGCTTTTATCAAGGCATACTATCCTGTCTGCACCTGTTCTGCGGTCTGCAATCCAGCACGAACCGTCCGCGGCTGCCATTCTAATTACTTCGGTAAACTCGTGAAACCCACGCTCTGAACCGTTTTCATCATATATAACCGCATTTTTATTTCCCGCAGCCACAAATGAATCTTTTCCCATAGACATAACGAGCGGAAGAAGCAAATCTTTGTTCACTCCGGCAATGGGAACTTCATTATATAATTCATATATGTCAATCCCAATTTTATTAGTATCATTTGCATATATCCCGTTAACCACAAATTTACCAACATCACCGGCAGTGCATCCGGATACGGGGAACCGGTCAGAATAATTGCATGTAGCTATTATTTTATTTGAATCATTCAAAATTGATGCACTCCCAAGAAATCCATCCTTGCCTTTAAGAATAAAAACGACATATCCATTGTCCTGCATCATTGCTCCTAGAATTGTTCTCCCGATAGTATCGGAGTATAATTCTTTCCCGTCTTCAAATATTATATAGTCTCCTGTTGCTTTATCATAAATAAGCACATGCTCTGTTCCGGACGACAGGAAGGCTTCCTCATAATTCATTATTCCGGAAAATTGTTCTATTCCGTCTTCATCGTAAATTGTAAGGTTTTTATCATTCAATATATAGATATGTCCGTCACAACCGGCAACTGCAGCATCTGGAGAATTTTGCATATCGACAATTTTATACGGCTTGTAAATATTCTCCACAGTACCCGGAAACATTTTACTCGTCATATATCTCGCTGAATAACCATTGACAGCAGCGAACAGAACCAGTGAAAGCAACACTGTAAATAAGATGCTTAATAATACAATTATGGTTATTTTGAAACTTTTTCCTGTCATGAATAATTTTCAGCCTTGGATTCCGGCTCCTCTGCTTTCTCTTTAGTATTAGTACGGATTTATGATACCACATAAAATCAGACTTGTTAATCAACATGACCTATCGTTTGACTTTTTCCCATCGTTAAATAATAATTGATTCGGAGGGGATTGCGATGAGAGAATATGGTATTCACACTTGGTTTGGTTTCGAGTTGCCAATGGCCGATAGGGCAAAACTAATCAAAGAAGCAGGCTTTACTTCTGTTATGCTGATGTGGTCTGATGAATATCAGCCACCCGGAGCGAATAAAGAAGAATATCCTGACTTTATCAGAAAACTGGGTCTTCGTATTGAAAATGTACATCTTCCTTTCAGTTATGCAAACGGAATCTGGCTGGATAATCTTGAAGGCGAAGAAACCATGTCTTTATACATGCAATGTATCAAGGATTGTAAACATCATGGCTTTCCGGTGGCGGTCATGCATCCGAACCGGAGTATAAATCCTCCTCCTGTAAATAACCTGGGGTTTGACAGATTCAGACATCTTGCTGAAAAGGCCCTGGAGGCAGATATCGTCCTGGCTCTTGAGAATGTCAGCAAATGGCATTATATTGACCCTATATTTGAAGCTGTAGATTCGCCCGGTCTTGGTTTTTGTTATGACTCAGGGCATGATCTCCTGTATAGCAGCCGGCCTTACGAGCTTCCGGTTAAATATGCAGATAGACTTACCGCTCTGCATATCCATGACAATATGGAAGACGAAGACTCGCACAGATTGCCCCTCGAAGGCACGATTAATGTGCATGCACTGGTTGATTCAATTGTAGAAGCCGGTTACAAAGGACCCTTATCTCTCGAGGTAGCACACCCGGCCCCCGGCGAAGAAGCCCAGGCTTATTTAAAACGCGCTTACGGCACAGCAACCGTTCTCGAAAAACTCCGGAACTACGAATTTTAAATACCAAATTAAACTTAATGGAAAATTGTCCCTAGTGACAAACGTATCAAAAATGGGAAATTATTCCTAGGACAATTTTCCATTTTCTAAAAAAAAGACACCTGACGATGTCTTTTTTTTGGAGGCGCCACCCGGATTTGAACCGGGGGATAAAGGTTTTGCAGACCTCTGCCTTACCACTTGGCTATGGCGCCTAATCTCACAGAGGCGGTATTTTCATACCGCCCCCATCAGTTGGAGCGGAATACGAGATTCGAACTCGCGACTTTCACCTTGGCAAGGTGACACTCTACCACTGAGTTAATTCCGCTGGTGCCCAGAGGCGGAATCGAACCACCGACACGAGGATTTTCAGTCCACTGCTCTACCGACTGAGCTATCTGGGCAAATTGGCGACCCGGAAGGGGTTCGAACCCTCGACCTCCAGCGTGACAGGCTGGCATTCTAACCAGCTGAACTACAGGG
>JAUVJE010000091.1 GCA_030592355.1 Clostridia bacterium | reverse complement strand
TAAAACATCATTACTGGCCGGCTCATATACAAATACCCCGTTTCGCAGGATAATCGGAATCGCAAAGTCCAATTCCCTGATAAATTTGTTGGCTGTATAAATTGAACGGGCGCTGGCAATCGTGAATTTTACCCCCATCTTTATAAGTTTATTTATTTCATTTATAGTAAATTCAGTCAGATTTCCTTCAGAGTTTAAAAGAGTGCCATCTAAATCAGAAACATAGATCATCGGCAATCCTCCGCGCAGCTAATGCCTGCCAGCCGTCCTGTCGAAAAAGCTATGGTCAGGTTATATCCCCCTGTATTGGCATCAACATCCATCATTTCCCCGCAAAAATATAAATTTCTTATCACTTTTGATTCCATCGTGGAAGGATTGATTTCACCGGTATCCACTCCTCCTGCTGTTACAATTGCCTCTTTCAAAGGGCGTGCTCCTGTTATGTCCAGCCTGACTCCTTTTAAAAGGACTACCAGTTTCTTGCGTTCTGCCTGTGTTATCTGATTTACCTTCTTTTCAGGATTTATCCCGGAAAGTTTTATTATTGGTTCAATTAAACCTAAAGGCAGCAATCCGCCCAGTGAATTCGAAAATTGTCTTCTTGAGTTTTCCTGAAAATCCCTGAGTATTCTTTTATCAAGTTTTTCTTTTTCAAGAGCCGGCTTAAGATCAATCATAGCAACTGTGTATTTATAGTCCGAGCCAGCTAAACATGCACTGCCTGTCAGTACAATCGGCCCCGATATCCCGAAATGCGTCAGAAGCATTTCCCCCTGCATATAGAAAATTTTCTTTTCCTTTTTAAAAAGAGATAATCCGACATTTTTCAGGGTTATACCCATTGCCTCCTTAGGCCATGTCTGTTTTGTATTCAGTCCCGTCAGAGACCCTTTTGGAGGAATTATCCTATGCCCGGCATCTTTTGCTAATGCGAAGCCTGAACCATCGCTGCCTGTTGTCGGATAAGATGCTCCTCCGCATGCAAGGATTACCTTATTTGCCATGTAAACCGTATCGCTGCATTCCACACCCTTTGCAACTCCATTTTGGATGTAAATTCCTTTTACTTTTATTCTTGTCTTTATTAATACACCTTTGGAAACCGCGTCCCGCGTAAGTGCGTCTGCAACATCTGAAGCTTTATCCGATACCGGGAAAATCCTTCCGCCCCTTTCAACTTTTGTCGGCACCCCCAGAAGATTAAAATAATTGACTATATTTTTGTTAGTAAATGAATATATCGCAGAATAGAGAAATCTTGGATTTCTTCTTACATTTTCAAATATACCGCTGATCTCGCAGTTATTGGTAATATTGCAACGGCCTTTTCCGGTAATCAATATTTTTTGCCCTGTTCTGTCTTTCTGCTCAAGCAAAAGGCAGGTACATCCTTTTTCAGCCGCCGATATAGCCGACATAAGTCCGGCTGCTCCGCCTCCTACAATAATTACATCATATGTTTTCTGTGTGTTTTTCAAACAATTTATCCTTTGAATCAGTATTATTTCTGATCGTCTTTTTCATAAACCTGGTACTCATCCCATATTTTTTCCAAGGCGGTGAGGGTTCCCATAACTTTATCTTCGCGCATTAATCCGGCTGCCACAATTAAGGCGTTTATTACACTCAAAGGTGCCGTCAGTGAGTCAACGAATGAGGTCATATCGCTATGTGCGATAAGCGTACTGTCCGCCCACTTTGCAATAGGCGCATTGACGCTGTCTGAAATCGCAACAACATAAGCGCCCTTTTTCCCAGTATATTCCATCGCTTTTGATGTTCTCTTGGAATACCTTGGAAAACTGATGCCAATTACAACATCACCTTCGCCTGCTCCAAGAATTTGCTCAAAAATTTCACTTGCGCTTGTGGTTTGTACCAAGTGCACACTGTCAAATATCAGATTAAAATAAAATCCAAGATACATGGCCAGAGCTGCGGAACTGCGTACACCCAGTATATATATTTTATTTGCTTTTATAAGTTTTTTGACAATTCTATTGAAAGTTCCCCTGTCAATGTCATCCATAGTATCTTTAATACGGGTTATATCCGCTTTCAGTACGCTTTTAAGCACATCGTTTCTATCTATAGTTTCATTCGCCATCCTTAAACGCTGAACAGAAGTAAGACTGTGCCGAGCCTGCTCCTGCATAGCCTTTGCCATCTCAGGATAACCTTCAAACCCAAGTTCCACAGCAAATCTCACAACAGTGGATTCGCTTGTATCTACTACCTTGGCTAGTTTTGCAGCTGTCATAAAAGGAGCTGTATCAAAGTTATCTATTATAAATCGCGCAATCCTCTTTCTGCTTTTACTGAAAGAGTCCATTAAATTTAGCATTCGCTTTCTGACATCAATAGCAGCCGGCATTTGTTCACCTCTAAAAATTTATTTGTTTATATTATATACCCACGCCGTCTTATCGTCTAAATATTTTAAAAAACATTCCTCAATCCCCTGATAAATTTTAAAAAATAGGTAGTTATGCTAAAAATCATCCATAGGTCCCAGGCATCCATAGGTCCCAGGGACCTATAGTCTCTCAGACGCAGTTCGGAAGACTTCCCATCAAGCGGCATGTATGAAGATACATAAATGAGTGGGAATGTCGCGCTGAACGAAGTAAGCGGGGCAAAAACAAAACAAAACCACTGGTCAAATTATGATTGAAGTCCAGTGGTTGTTTCTTTTTATGCCATATGTTGAAGCTAAATTAACCCATCAGATTGGGTGAACCGCGTTTTCCATATCCACCATATCCTTATCAATCTTGTACTTTTCCGCTCTGCGCTGCTCAAAGAAATTTACTGCAACCTTCGGGAATAGTGCGTATGAAAGCACATCCTCTTCCTGCTCGAGATATTCTTTCATTTCGTTTCTGAATCTATCAAGACCAGGTTCAATCAAATCTGCGGGTCTGCAGGTTATAGGCTCTTCATCACCGAGTATTAGTTTAATCATATCTTTACTGATTGGCACCGGAGTACGTCCGTATTCTCCCCTTACAAGTGCTTTGGACTCATTTGGTATCATTTTGTATCTTTCACCTGAAATGACGTTCATGACAGCCTGTGTCCCGACAATCTGACTTGTTGGCGTAACCAGCGGCGGGAATCCTAACTCTTCCCTGACCCTTGGCACTTCCTCAAGTACAGCTTCATACAATTCTTCTTTGCCTGCCTGCTTAAGTTGATTAACGAGGTTGGAAAGCATTCCGCCCGGAACCTGATAAAGCATTGTCTTTATATTTACCCCGAGAACCTTTGGATTCAGCAACCCGTTTGCAAGATATTTCTCTCTTAACGGCCTGAAGTAATCCGCTATTTCATTTACTAAATTGACATCAAGTCCGGTGTCATATTCGGTATCTTTAAAAGCCATGATAATCGGTTCTGTGGCCGGCTGCGCCGTTCCCATCGAAAGGGGCGAAACAGCTGTATCAATGATATCAATTCCAGCCTCAACAGCTTTAATGTAAACCATGTTTGCAGTTCCGCTGGTCGCATGTGTGTGCAGCTGAATCGGAAGATCAACTTCCTCCTTTATCGCCTTAATCAATTCAAATGCTCTGTAAGGAAGTAATAAACCGGCCATATCCTTGATACAGATTGAGTCGGCTCCGGCTTCAACAAGCCCCCTGGCATCTTTTAAATACTGTTCTGTATCATGCACCGGGCTAATGGTGTAACAAATTGTTCCCTGCGCATGCCCGCCCTCTTTCTTAGTTGCTTTCATCGCAACTTCAAGATTCCTGGGGTCGTTCAGCGCATCGAATATTCTTATAATATCTATTCCGTTATAGACGGATTTTTGAACGAAATATTCAACTACATCATCGGGGTAATGTTTATATCCGAGTATGTTTTGTCCTCTTAGCAACATCTGGAGTTTGGTATTCGGGGCACCCGCCCTGATTTTTCTAAGTCTTTCCCAAGGATCTTCATTAAGAAATCTAAGACATGAATCAAAAGTGGCTCCTCCCCACATTTCCAAAGAATGGTACCCTACCTGGTCAAGTTTACCCAGTATGGGGAGCATTTCATCTGTGGTCATCCTGGTTGCTATGAGCGACTGATGAGCGTCCCTCAGTATTGTATCTGTTATTTTTAATTTCTTTCCCATAATGATTCCTCCCGAATCAGCTTAATGATGCGAGCAACTGTCCTGATTCAACGGACATACCGGTCTCAACATCAATCGATGATACCGTACCGGCTTCCGGAGCTGCAATTTCATTTTCCATTTTCATGGCTTCTAGAACAAGAAGAGTCTGTCCCTTTTCAACACTGTCGCCTACGGCAACTTTTACACCAAGAATAGTTCCCGGCATCGGAGCAGTTATTTTTATGCTTCCAACCGTTCCCTGTTTTTTTGGAGCTGTTGAAGCTGCGGGAGCGGTCGCCGCTGGAGCGGCTTTGGGCGTTGCTGCGGTTACAACCGGATCTCCGCCTATCTGTTCTACTTCTACTTCGTACTCTTTACCGTTTACCTTAATTTTATATTTGTTCATTAATCAATCCTCCTGATATTATAACGGAATATTTCCGTGTTTTTTCTTTGGGCGTTCTTCTCTTTTTGACTGTAGCATTTCTAATGCGCTTGCAATATATGCTCTTGTTGCCGCGGGGTCGATTACATCGTCTACATATCCTTTTGAAGCCGCTACATATGGATTTGAAAACATCTGCCTGTATTCTTCAATTTTTTCTCCTCTTAAAGTCACAGGATCGTCGCTGTTGGCAATATCTCTTCTAAATATGATATTTGCTGCACCTTCGGCACCCATAACTGCGATTTCAGCTGTGGGCCATGCATAAACCACGTCCGCACCTAAATGCTTACTGTTCATAGCAATGTACGCGCCTCCATAAGCTTTTCTCATTATAATGTTTATTTTGGGAACAGACGCTTCCGAGAAAGCATATAGTAGTTTGGCTCCATGCCTGATAATTCCGTTGTACTCCTGTTCAACTCCGGGGAAATAACCCGGAACATCAGTGAAAGTAACAAGCGGAATATTAAAAGAATCACAGAATCTTATGAATCGTGCGGCTTTATCAGATGAATTTACATCGAGTGAACCGGCCAGATGCGATGGATTATTTGCTACGATTCCAACGCTTCTACCATTAAAACGGGCAAATCCTATTACAATATTTTTAGCATAACCTGCCTGTATTTCCATAAAATCGCCGTTATCAACAACTTCCGCTATAACATCCTTTACATTATAGGCTACGTTAATATTCTCGGGTATAATATCGTATATTTTTGCCGACACCCTTGAAAGGTCATCATCTGTCTCTGTTTTCGGTGCTCCTGATAGATTATTATCAGGCAAATATGAAATAAGTTTTTTAAGTCCTGCAATACACTCGTCTTCATTTGCAAAACTGAAATGAGCATTCCCGCTTTTTTCATTGTGTACCGCTGCGCCTCCGAGATCCTGCATCGAAACATCTTCCCCTGTCACAGCTTTAATGACAGAAGGACCGGTTATAAAAAGCTGACTGGTATTTTCAACCATCAATATAAAATCTGTAATAGCCGGTGAATATACGGCTCCTCCTGCACAGGGCCCCATAATTACGGAGATTTGAGGAATTACGCCTGATGCCATGGTGTTTCTGTAGAAGATTTCGCCAAATCCCGACAGCGCATCTATTCCTTCGTGAATCCTTGCTCCTCCGGAATCATTGATACTAACTACGGGCGCTCCCATTTTCATGGCCATGTCCATCATTTTTGTAATTTTTTTTGCATGCATTTCCCCAAGAGACCCACCGATTACCGTAAAGTCCTGTGCTGATGCAAAAACCAGTCTTCCTTCAACATTTCCGTAACCTGTTACAACGCCGTCTCCCGGCATTTTCTTGTCCTGCATACCAAAATCAATGCATCGCGTTTCAACAAATGCATCAATTTCTATAAAGGTTCCCTCGTCGTAAAAAGCAGCAAGCCGCTCCCTTGCAGTCATCTTCCCTTTGGAATGCTGTCCATCGATTTTTTTCTGACCTCCGCCTAATTCAAGCTTTTTCTTCTTGGCGCGAAGTTCATTTATCTTTTCAACCATGCTCATGCCTCCAGTAAAATTAAACACATAGTACTGATTTTTATGTATCAAGGACAATTATAGTATAAACAGCATTACGGATGCAATACAAATATACCGAATTTTTGTTACAAAATTAGTGTTTTAAATATCCATAGTTAGTTTGCAAACATCATTTGCAGAAAAAAAGTTTTTTACGTCAAGCGACTTCTTGCCGAAACTGACATTATCAGACCTATTGCCATGTAATTGCTAAGCATGGCACTACCCCCTGCGCTAATAAAAGGCAGTGGAATACCTGTAACCGGAAGTATCCCTATATTCATTCCAATATTTTCAATAAAATGGAATGCCAGCATTATGGTGAGTCCCATTACCATGTATGAACCGTAGTTGTCCTTCGCTTTAATTGCAACACGTACGCACCAAAGAAGAATTAATACCATTAATAATATTAATAAAACCGAGCCAATGAAACCCAGTTCCTCACCGATGACCGAAAAAATAAAATCAGATTCCTTTACCGGGATGGCACCATTCTGCTGGCTCTGCAACCCGTTGAAAAGACCTCGCCCGTTCAATTGCCCGCTTCCGATTGCGATTCTTGCTTTTTCGGTCTGATAGCCTATTCCTTCCAAATCCTGCAGTGGATTTATAAGGGTT
Organism: Clostridia bacterium; assembly: GCA_030592355.1. Taxonomy (GTDB): domain Bacteria; phylum Bacillota; class Clostridia; order DUPQ01; family DUPQ01; genus JAFGQE01. The sequence goes on along the minus strand of JAUVJE010000091.1, from coordinate 2,572 downwards.
ATGATTCTATCCCTTTGGTATTTCGCTAAAACATAAAACCATATCAGAGGAGCCGCTATGGCCGAAAGCCCCATTACAATTAACACGTATCTGTATTTTATGCCATAAACAAAAACTACGCCGAGAAAACCTGCGGTGATAACCATTGCGGTTCCCAAATCGGTTTGCATCAAAATCAGTGCAATCGGAGCAACTGCAAACCCAATTATAAGGAAAAAATCCCTGGCATTAAATTCTTCCTTGAGCTTGGCTAAAAAAGCAGGTATCACCATCATGTAAGTGATTTTAGCAAGCTCTGCAGGCTGGAACATAAAACCACCTATTTCAATCCAGCTGTTTGAGCCAATTCCGGGAATATCTTTACCATATCCAAAAAACAGAACATATATCAAAAGAAACAGCGTTACGCCGTAAAAAGCAAAACCCAGCACTTTGTAATACTCATAATCAATGAAGTTTAAAATAATAGCAACAGTGACTCCGAGACTTATGCTGATTATCTGGGTTCTTATAATTTGCGACCCGGTGTTCATTGTAGCAGTTGCACTTCTCAGCACAATAAAACCAAAAGCTGTGATCATCCCAACCAGTATAAACAAAACAATATCAAATTTTGAAAGGATATTTATCCTCTTGACTTTATTGAACAATGACAACTCCCGCATTTTCTTACCTACATTATCACTAATTCCCCACCCAAATGCAATCACAAATCACTAAACCTCCGCTGAATCCGGGCATGCTCCTTAATATACTCTTGATATGGACATAAATTTATTCTCAAAATAAAACCATTCAAAGCCTACATAAACAAATAGCAGCCTATCTTAAATATGCCTAGGGCAAGTTTAAGAAAGAAATCGCCGTTTGAATTATATTCATAACGGCGCTAAATCTGATATGTGTCAGATGTTTGAGCGAAATAAACCTGTAGAAATTGCTTTTACTGGCGCAGGAAATTCAGCTTCAGACGAGTTTTTCGAGGTTTTATACAAACGGCGTTTATAAAAATAAACAAGTGCGTATCAAACCGATGGAAACGGAGTAAGCAGTACAAAACTAAATAAAACCACTGGATGATGTAAAATCAATTCCAGTGGTTGAATGTGTACATGTATTGCGGTGAATCTGATTTAACCAGCCAGGATTGCTTCGGCAATAGCCTCATCAAGTATATCAAGACCTTCAAGCAATGCTTCTCTTGTTATGATAAGCGGCGGGCATACTTTAATGGTTGAACCTGCGCCAACGGGAGCAAAGAACAGCAGTCCTTTTTCAATTGATAATTTTACTATTTCGTGCGCAAGGTCAGGAGCAATGTCTTTTGTACCTTTTTTTACAAAAACCATTGCCTTCACAAGGCCTTTTCCCTTGCAATTACCTATATAATCCGAATATTTCTCAACTATTTTGTCTAGACGTTTTTCCAAGACTTCACCCATGGCAGCGCTTTTCCCAATCAAATCATTTTCAAATATATATTCAATATTAGCCAGTGCAGCGGCACAACAAACAGGATTACCGGTATGCGTGCTGGTCATTTTATTGGGACCGTATAAATCCATTACCTCCGGTCTTCCTATTACGGCTGAAAGAGGAAGCGAACTGGAAATTCCTTTTCCACAGCACACTAAGTCTGCATTAATACCATAATGCTGGAAACTGAACAACTTGCCTGTGCGTCCGAATCCTGCCTGAACCTCGTCAAACACGAGAAGAATATCATTGTCGTCGCAAAATTGTCTCAGTTTTTTCGCGAAACCAACCGGCATAAACTGTGCCCAGCCACCCTGGAAAGTTTCAGGCATGAACGCAGCAATTGTATCAGGAGTAATACCCTGCTTCTCAAGAAAACCCATCCATATTCCAAAACAATTGTCATCTGAATAATCATCACGGGTTTCATCCGCCCATTCATATTTAAATGAATTCGGAAAAGGAACCTGATTCATATCAGGATCTTGGTTAACAATCCATTCTTTTGAGGCAGGCGAACCGCCGGCCATCTGCGAACCCATTGTCCTTCCGTGGAAATCGTCGTCAAATGTAATTATTTTAATTTTTTTCTTTCCGCCTACACTCTGCCCATATGTTCTGGAAAGTTTAATTGCGCATTCACAGGCCTCAGAGCCGGTAGTCAGAAGGAAAACCTTGTTTAAAGGATCAGGTGAAATTTCAACCATCTTTTCAACCAGTTCCGACCTTATTTCAGTCGGGAAGCAGTAATTGTGCATCAAGCCATGCTCAATCATTGCCAAAGCAGCCTTTTTAACGGCAGGATTTGCATGCCCCGAATTTGTAACCAAAACCCCTGAACTGAAATCAATCCACTTGTTCCCATATTTGTCATAGACATTATAACCCTCTGCCCTATCCCAAACAACCAAAGGCTGCCCTGTCATTGAACGGGGTTCGAATTTCCTGAGTTTCTCAATTACCGGTATGCTTTCCGGAACCGGTATCTCAGTGCAGATTCTTCTGTTTGGTGTTTCCACCGGAGCCACTTTTTTAGGCTCTAAACTAAAACTTTTAGCCATTAGATTACCTCCATCATAATCCTAATAAATAATTT
>JAUVJE010000074.1 GCA_030592355.1 Clostridia bacterium | reverse complement strand
CCAAGGTTTTGATAAGCAGTTCAGCAACCTATTAGAAAATTTATCTTTTTATTAGATTTTTTTAACCCGCAAATAATAGAATAAATAAGTAATTTTTATTTATCTTTAAAATAACAGCCACCCGTAAAACGGGTGATTTTTTATCTTAAATATGCCCAAGACAACTTTAAGAATTGTTTTATCTTAAATATGCCTTGGGCAAGTTTAGGAATTAAGAATTAAAAAAGCACCGCAATTACGGCGCTTTTATTATCTAGCAAGATTGTTTTCAATCGCTTCCGTCAGTATTATTTGATTCTAATTTCACATCTTCTTCGGTAGTTGTGTCCTGCCGTTCAATAGACATCTTATTGTCCAATATGGAAGCGTATTCAGAACTGCCGGTTTTTATGTCCGCCAGATCCTGTGCTGCATTTTTTTCTTTTCGGTCCTTAAAATATATTAAAAGCAGTATACCTCCGAAAATCAAGAAGAATAACAATGCAATCAACTGGCTTACCCTTATACTGCCGAGCATTAGGCTGTCAGTCCGCAAACCCTCAATTAACATTCTTCCGAATCCATATAAAGCCATATATAGACAGAATATCTGTCCATTGAATTTTTTATGTCTGCTTAATATGACCAGTAAAACAAATACCAGGGTATTCCAAATCGATTCATAAAGAAATGTAGGATGAACCGGAAGATAAGGATTTACATCAACGCCCTGTGAAGCAAGAATATTTAATTCATTCGATATAGGAATACTTGTCATTCCCCATGGAAGCGTAGTGTTGTATCCGAAAGCCTCCTGATTAACGAAATTACCCCAGCGGCCTATCGCCTGAGCCAAAGCAAAATACGGGCCTGCTAAATCTCCGAGTGCAAGAAAGCTTATTTTTTTTATCTTTGCATAGACAGCAGCAACAGCCAACCCGCCTATAATACCCCCATAAATAGCCAAACCGCCGTCTCTTATATTTATTATTTCAGCAAATGTCCAGTTTTTCGAGTAAAAGGCCACATAAAAAATTCTTGCAAAAATAATAGCCACAGGTACCGCAATTAAAAGGATATTTATTACATCATCCTCTTCTATACCATGTCTTTTCGCATTTCTTAAAGCTAAATAAACCGCCAGGGCAAATGCGATTCCTATTATAAGACCATACCAGTAAATGTCTATTCCGAAAATCGTAAAAGCCACCCGGCTGACATTAACATCGAGCCCGCCGAAAAGATTCGGGAATGAAACTGTTGTCATCTGATTACCTCCGTTTAAAGCTGAAAACATTCTACCATAACTGGTTTATGCTAACAAGTATCTGAACATCCTACAGAAAACGTTTTTTTACTTTCTTAATATCTGAAATAATATTTTTTTTCAACGCCTTGATTGATGAAAACTTTTTTTCTTCTCTTATCATGCTTACGAATTGGACTTCAATATCCCTTCCATAAAGCAATTCGCTGTAATAAAAAATATGTGTCTCTATTACAGTCCTTTTATTAATTGAAACAGTCGGCTTATTACCGATATTTGTAATACTGTCATAAGTTTTTCCGTCAACTATTGTTTTTGAATAATAAACACCGGCTTTCGGTAAAACGAAATCTTTTAACGGTACAATATTAGCAGTTGGAAATCCAATTTCCCTGCCTATTTTATTTCCGTACTCAACCTTCCCTTTGATTGAATAACATCTGCCCAGCATATTTCTAACAGACTCCATTTTGCCTTCGCTTATTTTTTCTCTTATCAATGAAGAACTTATTATTTTATTTTCAAGCATTACGGGCGGAACTATGACAACATCGAAATCCAGTTCCCCTGATAGTTTTATCAACCGGTCTGTGTTTCCCTTCCCGCCTTTGCCGAACTTGTAATTAAAGCCTGTAACTACAAGTTTGACATTGTACTTTTCTTTAAGGATTTTCTTCACAAATAAGTTTGCTGATATCTTTGAAAATTCTTCAGTAAAATCAACCAGACACAGACAATCTATTTCAAGTTCCCTAAAGCGTTCAATCCTTCTTTCAAGCGAGGAAATCAACTTTATCTTCTCATTATCCAATACATTTCCCGGATGTCTCCTGAAAGTGTATATCATTGACTTTATATTTCTCTTTTTACACTCGCTTACTAATTCTGTGATTAAAAACTCATGAGCACGATGTACGCCGTCAAAATTACCCAGACCAATACCGTATTCGGTATTACTATTTATTAAATCTGTTGAATTTATTATTTTCACAATAGTCTCTTTCTACTCTTTAGAAGCCCGTTTTCATCAACCGTTCCAATACCAATTGTTTCTCCTATTGTTGATTTTATCAAATATTCGCCTTTTTCAATACCCTTTATAAAAATTTTTCTTCCATTAAAATATTCCTCTATTTGATACTTATTAAGATTTATTAACGGTAACTCAAGGAGATTTCCCGAATCCTTTAATAATACTTCTAATCGGTTTTCATCGGCAGCTGCTTTAATTTCATCAATGGTATAGGATTCTTCAATTTTAAAAACTCCGGTAGCGGTTCTTGTCAATGAAGCCATTGCACACCCTGAATTCAGCCTAACGCCTATATCATGGCATAGACTTCTGATATAGGTGCCTTTAGAGCAACCAACTGTAAATGAAGCTTCAATAACTTTATTCCCGTAATATTCAGTATTTTTGCATACAATATTTTTAACATAGTATATTTCAATTTCCCGTGGTTTAATCTCTACCCTTTCGCCCTTTCTCGCATATTCATAAAGCTTTTTCCCATTTACTTTTATTGCAGAATATATGGGAGGTATTTGCATAAACACGCCTACAAAAGAGTTAACCACAGGCTCAATATCTTCTTGATTGATCTCTTCAATATTTTTTTGTGCTGTAATTTCACCTTCAAGGTCATAAGTATCAGTTTCTAATCCTATATACATACTGACTATGTATTCTTTTTTTGTCTGCATAAGATATTCGGAAATTCTGGTTGCTTTTCCAATGCAAACCGGTAAAACGCCTTCAGCAGCAGGGTCAAGGGTACCTGTATGTCCTGCTTTTGAGGCATTTAAAGCTCTCATAACCTCTTTTACAGCACGAAAGGATGATATCCCCTTTCTTTTATTAAGATTGATAACACCATTGATACTCATGCGTTTCCTAATATTTTACCAAAATAGTCTATGATATGGTCATAAACTTGATTGAAATCTCGGTTTTGCGATGTAAACCCGGCGGCTCTGATATGACCGCCTCCTCCGTTTAGATTTGCGAAAACAGCTACATCTATATCATCGGTAGATGACCTCATGTTAACCTTTATTTCCCCCGATTGCGTCTCACGCATAAGAACACCGGCTAAGACCCCCTCCGTATTGTTTGCAATATTAACTATACCGTCAAAGTACTCATCTTTACCCATTAAAAAAGCGTAATCTTCATTTTTTAAAGTTATGAGTGCAAGTTTCCCTGAATAATGCAAACGCATATTTTCAATGGCTACAGCTTTTAAAAGCAATTTTTGATACGGCGTCATATCAAATACCCTATGAGTTATTTCTGCAATATCAATACCCGTCTCCAGCAGTTCCGCACAAATTCTCATACTTGCCGGCGTAGTGTTTGAATAACGCAATCCTCCTGTATCCGTACTGATAGCTGTAAAAATAGCTTCTGCTGCTTTTTTATCAAATCCGACATTAAAATATTCATAAAACATATATATTATTTCACCGGTGGACGAGGCTGTAATATCTATAAAATTATTAGTTGCAAATCCGTCATTTGTCTTATGATGGTCAATATTCCATGTAGAATTACCCTTAAAGATATGTTGTCTGTTCCCCAGGCGCTTTATATCCCCGGTGTCAAGCGCAATGTATATATCCGCTTCATAAAGAGATTCAATAGAATATGTTTCAAGCAAGTTCTCAATATCGAGGAAAGCGTATTTATCCGGTACAGGCTCATCCATAACAACCCTTATATTTTTACCGAGGGTTTTCAGGAGATAACCCATTGCTAAAGAACTGCCTATTGCATCTCCGTCTGCAGATACATGAGGCAGTACTATTATTGATTCTGCATTTTGCAGAGATAATTTAAAATTATTCAAAAATTTATCCCGGTTCATTTTCACTATCTTTCTTTAGGGAGTCGAGTATGCTGTTAATTCTAAAGCCTTGTTCTATATAATCATCGCAATTAAACCTGAGCTCGGGAACATATCTCAACTTAAGTCTGTGTGACAGCTGTCTTCTAATGAACCCCGAAGCGCTTTCTATTGCTTTAAGCGATTCTGCCTTAGACTTTTCGTCACCAAAAAGGCTGACATATACATTCGCATAACTCATATCCTGAGTAACCCTTACTGCAATAACCCCCGGCATCGCTGTCAGCCTGGGATCTTTTATCTCAGTGAGAAGAATATTGCTTATTTCTTTTTTCAGCTCAGAACTGATTCTTTCAATTCTTTTTTGCACAATTACTCCTTGATTTCAACCATTTCATAGGCTTCTATAACATCGTTTTCTTTTATGTCATTATATCTTTCAACGGATAATCCACATTCATAACCCGATTGGACTTCCTTTACATCGTCCTGGAACCTTTTTAGAGATGCAAGTTTACCTTCAAACGCGATAACTCCGTCTCTTACCACCCTTATATCAGAATTCCTTTTTATATTGCCGTCGATTACCATACTGCCGCCGATTGTTCCAATTCCTGAGACTTTGAAAATCTGACGAATCTCTGCATGACCTGTAACAACTTCCTTGAATTTGGGATCAAGCATGCCTTTCATAGCAGCTTCTATATCTTCTACTGCATTATATATAATTCTGTAAAGCCTCACGTCGACACCAGCTTCTTTTGCAGCTTTTGTAACATTGTTTAGGGGACGAACATTAAAGCCGATTACAATTGCTCCTGAGACCTCTGCAAGCGCTATATCACTTTCAATTATAGTTCCGGCTGCTCCATGAATTACTTTAACGGTTACTTCATCATTTGATAACTTTTCAAGAGATTCCGTTACCGCCTCAACAGACCCTCTTACATCAGCTTTTACAATCAGTTTAAGTTCTTTTACCGAACCGTCCTGTATCTGATTAAAGAGTTCGTCCAAAGTTGTAGGTTTTTTTGATTTATTCTGCTGCTGCAGGTCGAATTTTCTTCTTTCAGCAAGATTTCTCGCAATTTTTTCATCTTCTACAGAATAGAAAATTTCTCCGGCTCCAGGAGCTTTATCCAGACCCATTACTACAGCAGGGGTTGAAGGACCGGCTGATTCAATTGACTCTCCCTTTTCGTCAGTCAATGCTCTAACCCTGCCGACTGAAGTACCGCTTATAATATAGTCTCCCACCCTCAATGTTCCGTTTTGCACTAATAAAGTCGCTACCACACCCTTATGGGCATCAAGCTTAGACTCAATTATAGTTCCTTTGGCCTGTCTGTCAGGATTGGCTTTTAATTCAAGAACGTCCGCTGTCAGCAGAACCATTTCGAGAAGCGTTTCAATATTCTCACCTGTTTTTGCAGATACAGGCACACATATAACATCACCGCCCCATTCTTCGGGAACAATGCCATGTTCAGTAAGTCCCTGTTTTACTTTATCTGGATTTGCAGCCGGCAGGTCTATCTTATTTATTGCCACAATAATTGAAACACCCGCCTCTTTGGCATGATTCAATGCTTCAACTGTCTGCGGCATTATGCCATCGTCCGCTGCAACAACTATTATTGCAATATCCGTTACCTGAGCTCCCCTCTTTCTCATAGAGGTAAATGCTTCATGACCGGGCGTATCAAGAAAGGTTATCACTCTGTCATTCACATGAACGCTGTATGCTCCTACATGCTGAGTAATTGCACCAGCTTCGGTTGAAACCACATCTGTATCCTTAATAGTATCGAGCAGGCTGGTTTTCCCATGGTCTACATGTCCCATTACCACAACAACCGGTGCTCTTTCAATAAGAGAATCTTCATCATCTTCAACATCATCATTAAAAAGAATATCTTCTTCGGTTACAATCGCAGCTAATTCGGCGGTTATCTTGTATTCATCAGCTACCAGGGACGCTGTGTCAAAATCAATCTCATCGTTTATTGAAGCCATTATATCCAGTGTCATCAATTTCGCAATTACATCCGAAGTTTGCTTTTTTATCGTTTCTGCAAAAAACTTCACTGACATATTTTCCGGAAGTTTGACTTTTCTTAAAACTTCTTTTCTCGGATTTAAGTCGGCTTTTCTTATACTTCTTCTTCTCCTAATATTGTTGTCACTATAGTACTCATTCAAGATAAAATCTTCTGATAATACTTCGTTTACACTACGCATGCCCCCGCCTATAAAACGATTTTTACGATACTTCTGATTTTTGTTGCCCATATAACTTGTCTTTGTGACAGTCCTCTTGTTTGCATCGGTTTTTACAGGAGTTTTTCCGCCTTTTTTATAGGTGACTTTTGCAACTTTTTTATTAATCCTTGGCTTATCTGGTATAGAAGCCTTTCCTGCTGTATCTGCGCCGGACCTGCCCGTACCGGGTCTTGTTCCCGTACCGGGTCTTGTTCCCGTACCGGGTCTTGTTCCCGTACCGGGTCTTGTTCCCATACCGGGTCTTGTTCCCGTACTGGGTCTTGTTCCCGTACTGGGTCTGAATCCTGTTCTGGCACCACCGGCCGGGCCATTGCTTCTTACTGATATGGGCTTTGGTTTTCTGGGTGGATCTAAATTAATTTTACGTCCTGTCAAACCTAACTTTTTCCCGGATTCCTTTTTCACTCCCGAATTAACAGGAATGGACGCATTGCTCTTTTTATCCTCCTGAGTAGCTATAACTTTTTTTCCGATTGGTTTAAACTCGGTTTTTTTAACAGAAACATCAACGTTTTCAGGCGTTTCGATTTTCTTTTCGGGTTCAGTAATAGCATCAGCAATTTCCTTAACTTCAGTAACCTTATTTTCTATAACCTCTTCATGATGATGTTTCTTAATTACCGTAACCTTAAGTTTCGGTTTTGGCTTTGGAATTGGTTTGGACTCTGTCTTTTTAGCGCTTTTTTGCTTTTTGACAGGTTTTTCCTCAACCTTTTCAACTTTAGGTTTCTTCTTGCCGCCTCGAACCATCCCGCTCATAAGGTCGGACGATTCGCTATCAACAATATATTTGCTTTTTTCTTTTGGCTCTGTTTTTCTGGGTTTAGCTTTAATTATGACTTTCTTTTTTGAAACAACACCATCTGCAGTCACTTTTGTGACCTTTCTTGCAGTGATACTCTTGCCTTTTCCCAAAGCCTCCAGTAACTTATTCTGATTTTCAGAACTTACCTGCGATGCAATACTGCCGACATCAACGCCAAGCTCCCTGAGCTTTGCCATGACGACACCTGGTTTAACATCCAGTTCCTTTGCAATTTCGCTGATTTTTTTACTCATTCATTAACTCCCGTTCATGTTGCATTTTGGATAAAATAAGTTTGCTGAGGTTTTTATCCCTGACCCCTATTACTATTCTGTAGTCCTTACCGGTCATTTTCCCAAGCATATCTCCATTTCCATATTCAATGCAGACAACATTTTTAGTTCTGCAAGCACTCAAGACCTTCTTTTTTGTATTCTCAGAGGCTTCTTTCGAAAGCACCACAAGTTCTATCTTCCCGTATTTTACAGTTCTCAAGCAGGCCTCTGTTCCCTTAACCAGTTTCCCTGCTTTATTGGCCATTCCTATCGCTGAATAAACACCACTTATTTTATTTGGCATACTTCGCCAGTTCCTCGTATACTTCCTCTGGAATTGTCCTGTCAAAAGCTCGCTTTAAAGCTAATGTTTTTTTAATCTTTTCCAGACATTCTTTGGTTTTGCAGACATAAGCTCCTTTGCCTGGTTTTTTGCCTGTCGTGTCAACAGATACACCATCATCTTTTGAAGATACAATCCTTATTAAAGATTTTTTAGGATGCATTTCCCTGCACGCAACACACATTCTCATTGGAATTTTCCTTGCCAATCCTTATTCATCTCCTTTGGTTTCGGTAACTTCCGATACGGTTTCTACCTCAACTCCGGTTTCTTTCTCAGTGTTTTCTTCTTCATCGGTTCCATCTGCTTCGGAGTTTTCTAAATCATTTTCATTGCTGCCGGCTTCATCCGCAACTTCAACATCCTCCGGTTCAATTATATCATCAACGTCACCACCATTGTCCATGAACAATTCATCAAGAGGGCTCGCTTCCATTTCCACTATTTCATCCTGTGAATGCAGCAATTCGCTTTCAATGATATTCCTAAGCTCAGATTCTGGAATTATATCTATTTTCCATCCTGTAAGTCTGGCGGCGAGACGTGCATTTTGCCCGCTTTTCCCAATAGCAAGTGATAATTGATTGTCAGGTACTGTAACTCTTGCCTTATTCTCCTCATCGCCTTCTTCATTGTATCCTTCAAATATATCAACCCTTATGACATCAGCCGGACTTAAGCTATTTGATATGAAAGCAGCGATATTCGGATTCCATTCGATAATATCAATTTTTTCACCTCGCAGCTCATCAACTACAGCCGTTACCCTAATTCCTCTATGTCCTATGCATGCGCCTGATGCATCTACGTTAGGATCATTGGAATATACGCCGATTTTTGTTCTTGAACCCGCTTCGCGGGCAATTGACTTAATTTCCACAATACCGTTTTGAATCTCCGGAACTTCAAGTTCAAAAAGCCTTTTAACCAAATCAGGATGAGTCCTTGAAACATAAATTCTCGGACCTCTGTTGGTTTTTTTAACTTCTGTTACAAATACTTTCAGTCTTGAACCGGTTGAATAGCGTTCGCTGCTAACCTGTTCACGTTGTGACATTACGGCTTCAGTATTTCCAAGGTCCAGATAAACCGTCTCCTTTTCAACTCTTCTGATGATTCCTGCCACAATATCTTTAAGTTTATTATCATATATGTCGTAAAGTTTTTCTCTCTCCGCCTCACGAATTTTTTGCATTATAACCTGCTTTGCAGTCTGAGCGGCAATTCTTCCAAAAGCATGCGGATCCAGATATTCTTCAAATTGCAGTTCATCGTCAATTTCAACATCTCCATATTCTATTGCTTCTTCGAGAGAAATCTCGGTATCTTCATCAAACACCTCTTCAACAACCGTCTTTAATCTCAACACCCTGATTTCCCCTGTTTCACGGTCTATTACCACTTTAGGCTCAAAGGTAACACCATAATTTTTTTTGTATGCTGATTCCAACGCTTTTTCAAGCGCTTCAATCAATATCTCAGCATCAATTCCTCTTTCACGTTCTATCTGTAAAATTGCGCTAATTAATTCCGAAGCCATGCTTATCCTCCTTTGTCCTCTATCAGATTTTAAATATCCTGTTGACTTTCGCAGTCTCTTCTTCTTTAAATTTCATTGTCCCGCCCTCTGTTTCAATGCTTATAACACCATTTTCAAATCCAGTCAGTCTTCCGGTAAATTTCTTTTTATCATTCAAGGGCTTATATAATTTTAATTCAATTTCCTCACCCATAAACCGTTTGTAATCCGCTGTATTTTTAAATGCTCTCTCATAACCGGGCGAAGAAACTTCCATTGTATATGGCCCCGGAATATCAATCAGTTCATCAATCTGCTTATCCAATTCTTTATGTACCGCAACACAATCATCAATGCCTACTCCACCACTTTTATATATGAATATTCTGAGGAATTTTTCAGTGCCTTCCTTTACAAATTCAACTCCTGTTAATTCCAGACCATTTGCCTTTGCCACACTATCTGCAAGCACTTCAACAGCACTAATATTTTTACCGGCCATCATATCCCTCCCAACAGTATTAAAGAGCGGGCAAACCCACTCTTTAAACACAATCATAATTAAGCAATGACATTATAGCACCGGTATTTTATTTATGCAAGTAAATTCGAAATTCGATAATTGAAAGAAATGATGTATTTGTTTTAACTTTTTCGACCATCCACAACTTTTTATTTACTTCTAATTCCTACTGTAACACAGAAGCCAAACGGTTTAATAATTCATTACATATTTGTTTTTTGACGTTTCCTTCAATGCTAAGACTAATACCCTTTATCTTATTACAGATTACAAATTTCACTAATACAAATCTTCAATACTTGAAAATCCATAAACCTGAGGTATTCCATATTTAAATATGTCTTTTTTCACTTCCTCAGCTATTGAAAGCTTATGGTTTTTTATTATCCTTTCACCCATTACTTTCTGAGCCCATACAAGCGTTTTATCTATATGATAAGTCCTGACTTTAAGCATTTGTGCAATTGATTTTGCTATACAAAGCCCGTAAAAAACATCGTCAGTTATAAATCTATGACTCATATTCAATATCCATTTTCCATTTT
>JAUVJE010000186.1 GCA_030592355.1 Clostridia bacterium | reverse complement strand
TGTATCATTGAGAATTCCTGGTACTCCACAAGAATTTCAGGGAGGGAATTTATGGATGAATTTTCAGCGATATAATCCTGAAGGAAGTATTCTATGGCCGATTCCTGCAGTTTATTACCAATAAAATCCTGCATCTCTGCTACTGTACTCCAGTTGTAAACAGGAGCTAGATTCTCAGTAACGAAATCGTCGGTTAATTCAGGTGATATGGATTCCACAATATAATTAAGCGTTATAGCGAAAACGGCGTCTTTTCCCTTAAGATCTTCCTTGCTGTAATCATCGGGAAAAGTTACGTCAATATCAAATGATTCACCTGGAGTATGCCCGATCAGCTGTTCAAGGAAATCATCAATATAATTTGTAACACCGATAGTAACATCAGTTCCGCTGTCCTGCGTACTGCCGCCGGAAAAAGGAACTCCGTCAATACTGCCGGTATAATCTATATTTACGGTATCTCCGTCCATAATTTTACGATCCGTTACCTGGATATCTTGTTCGAAGCCGGATAGCAGGGAATCAATTTCCGCCTGGATGGAGGTATTCGGAATTTCATGTATATCCTTTGGAATTATTATCCCTGTATAATTGCACAACTCCACACTTTTCAATGCTTTTACATTTTCCCAGAAACCATCTTTGTCAATGCCATAACTAAAGGCAAATCCTTCATCAACACTTGTCAGCGTTTTATTCTTTTCGGAACATCCGAAAAACAGCGCTGATATAAGGACGGCAATGACAATCAAAACTAATATTCTATATACTTTTTTCATTTTGCAAACTCCAATAACAAATAAATTTACGTTTGTATTCACACCGGCATGTGTAACAGGTAAAAACACACTTATTGATTATACCCTAAAAGCGATGTGAAAATGTGAAGACAATGTGAATTTTTCAGCAAGCCCTAAACAAATAAGCATTAATAAATACGGGGGCTGAGCCCCCGTAAAAAAGTGCCCGGGGTATTTAACAATATATATCGTTAAGTCCGTATTATTTGCGTTTTGTATAACTGATGGCTGCTGTTGGGCAAACATCTGTACAATTTGTACATTGGTGACATAGTTCGGTAGTAATAAAAGCTTTTTTATTTTCGCTTCCAACTATAATTGCTTTGGAAGGGCATACCTTTTCACAAAGCTTACAACCGATGCAGGCTGATTCATCTACTTTTTTTGAGAATATAGCGAATCTGCCAAAGGTTTTTTGTAATGCACCAAAAGGACAAATTAGGTTATGGAATACATCAGGCCTGTATATTAATGTAACCAGGATAGAAACAGCAAACCATATCATCAATACGGGCAGATTGATATGCAGCATCTTTTTAGACAGAAGCATTATAGCCACGCTTATAACCAGAAAAACCCAGGGGAAAATACCCTTCTTTAACAATTTAGGCGTAACATCCCTTTGTAAATGCAGTTTCTTTGAGAGCCATTCCACGGGTATCATTACCGTATTCATAGGGCAGGCGTATCCACAGTACAACCGGCCGAAAATTATGGCTGCAAGCAGGCTGATTCCAAAGAAACCAAGCCACAGCATCATATTACCTGTGAGGGTAATAAACAGGAAAAGAGCCAAAAATAGTATTCTGACAGTTGTCGCAATCCATTTCATTATTCTACCTCCAATATTATTTTATTATAAATAATTGCTTTTGTCGGACATTTTTCAACAGTTTCCATTACTTTTTTTATGGAATCATCGTCCTTTGGCAAAGATATAATCTTCGCTTTATTATCTTTCATTTCATAGAATTCAGGGGATATTTCAACACATAACTCGCATCCTATGCAGTCGTCTTCATTTACTGTAAATCTATTTAGCCTATTAGTTGGAGCAATACCCGGTACATCCTGCCTTTTTATAATAATTGACATCAAGTATCCCATAATAAATATTGAAACGACCGTAAGTATCCACCTGACTATCATAAAGTCTACACCAAGGAACTTGGCCTCGTTTGCCAGCATAGGCACTTTAATAACTGCCCACGAGCTTAATATGATAACAATATTCGTTATACCTGCACCTTTTGACAGTAATGTTTTTCCTATTGGAAAAGCTGCATAGATCGGACCTGCTGAAAAACTGCCAAGCAGCAATGAAAGCAGAATGCCCTTAATTCCCGATTTTTCCCCAAGGCCGCGCATAATTACTTCTTTTGGGACCCATGCCTCAATTACAACAGTCAGTAAAAATATTATCGGAAGTACCTGGAGCATTTCTAATAAATAGTAAACGCTGTTGTTAACTGACTGAATGGCTTTTTGCGGTGAAACTATAAAAAAGACAGCGTATGCCAGCGTTACAAAAACCAACAGCTTGTTTTTCTTCAATAGTGTTAATACTTTCATAATATAACCCCCATTGTTAATGCAATCACCAAGGCAAAACCAAAACTCAGGACATTTCGCGTAAGTGCGAATTTAGTACCGAATTCCTTCTTTTCAAGAGGGAAGGTCACAATGCCAACCATTGTTAAGGTAGTAAGAAATGCCACGGCGGGAACTATGCTGGCTCCTGCATCCACCAAAGAGCCAACCAATGGGAAAGCTACAAAAGCAGGTATGAGTGTAATGCTGCCGGCTACGGCGCCCGCTATAGTGGATAAAAAGGCATTTGAGTTTCCCATAGCCGATTTTATTGTATCTGTTGGGATTAAAGTAAGTATCAGACCAATCAAAAATATGATTGCGACAATTGACCCAAGCATGTTACCCATCATGCTTTTCGATTTTTTCATTGCAGCAAAAGTTTTTTTCTTATTTTTAACAAGAGATATAACGGTTAGTATAACTGCTGCGATCAAAAATATGAGTGTAAATATATCCATTGAAGACCTTTCTTTTCTTGATATACCGATATTATAGAGGTATAATTGGGAAAGTGGCGTTACCAAGGTAACACTTATGGAGACTTTTTTATGATACGGTATGAATCATTGCTAAACGAATCAATATTACTCCAAGAACTGAAACCTGAAGAAATTCAGGCTTATTTAAGAGAAGGACAGTTCAAACTTGTTCCATATAAGAAGAATACCGTTATTCATTTTGAAGGAGAACCTTGCACCAAACTTGAAATCATCCTTTCCGGTAAAATAGCAGTAGAACACCTTGATGAAGCGGGTGGGCTTTTAACAATCGCGGAATTTTTCAGAGATGACTTGCTTGGAGGCAATCTGTTGTTTTCAAGAAACCCCTGTTATGCGATGACAGTAACAACACAGCAATCCTCAGTCATCCTTGAGATTAATAGAAAGATGCTGTTTAAATTATTCTTGGAAAGTCCTTCATTTTTACGTCTGTATTTAGAACAGGTGTCGGACAACAGCACAATTCTGGGTTATAAAATAAAACACTATGTAAATAGAACAATAAGAGAAAGTATGATGAATTTTCTGGAATATGAAAGTGAAAGACAAAATAGTAAAAAAATAAAATTAAACATAACAAAGAAGGCGCTGGCCGAGAAAATTGGCGTTCAAAGGACATCGCTTTCAAGAGAATTAGCCAAAATGAAAAAAGACGGACTTATTACATTTGATTCGGAATCGATAACTATTTTATCAAAAAGGTAATTGTTTTCAGATTACTCTGAAATAGTAATATGTATATATGCATAAAACTGCAGTAGGGACGATAAAGTTCTTGCCGAGATATATAATGGTATAATAAATGTGATACATATGGAGGTCTTAAGATGAGTAAAGATAAGAATTACAAAATCATTGAAATCGATAACAAATCTGTAAAAAAAATCAGAAATAAATACTATTATAAAGAGCTTGCTAAGCTTCAGTATGAATTAGTCAAGCTGCAGGCTTGGGTAAAAAAAGAAGGAAAGAAAGTCGTTGTCGTATTTGAGGGAAGAGATGCAGCTGGAAAAGGTGGGGCTATTAAGAGGATAACTGCGCCTCTGAATCCCAGGATATGCCGGGTAGAAGCTCTCCCCGTGCCTACTGACAAAGAAAAATCGCAATGGTTCTTTCAGCGGTATGTAGCAAAATTACCCGCTGTAGGTGAAATTGTACTTTTTGACCGGAGTTGGTATAATCGTGCAGGTGTTGAAAAAGTCATGGGGTTTTGCACAGAAGAACAGTACCGTGAATTCATGAAGACATGCCCTGGTTTCGAAAGAATGCTGGTTGGTTCGGACACTATTTTAATTAAATATTATTTTTCAATATCGGATGAAGAACAGGAGCGGCGGTTTCAGGACCGCATCAGCGACCCTATGAAAAGGTGGAAGTTCAGTCCCATGGATATTAAATCCCGTGATAAATGGATAGAATATTCAAAAGCGGCGAAAGCAATGTTCGAGATGACTGATATACCCGAAGCGCCATGGTTTATTGTGAATGCGGATATAAAGAAACATGCCCGCCTAAACTG
>JAUVJE010000013.1 GCA_030592355.1 Clostridia bacterium | reverse complement strand
GGATATATTCCAGGCATTTGATGCAAGGTTACACCATCTTGGCGAAGCAAAGACTGCATGGAACCCTAATACTGAAATTTGGGAAAACTCAATGCTTAAGCCGGAAATGATTGAATGTCTTGAATTCCTGCGGAAATGTTTCAAAGAAGGCGTTCTTGATAATGAGTGTTTCACCGGGATGTCGAATTCGGATTTGAGGGAAAAGGTAGAATCTGGATTTTATGGTGGAACAATGTTTTGGGATACATGGACTCTTTCATTTGAGACAAATCTTAAAAAGCTTATACCTGAGGCATACATGGTTTCTGTAGGTGCGCTTTCAAATACAATTGATAAAAATCTTAATCACTATATTGTTGGAATCGGCGCCCCTAAGGTAATGATGAAAACAACACCCCAGCCTAAGGAGACTATTAATTGGTATGTCAATACATTTTTTGGAGACGACTGGGGTTTTTGGACAGGAAGAATTGGCCTCGTTGGTGAATACCGGGGTCAGGAGAACCGTGCCTGTACAATTGAAGAGAATACTATTGTCAGGAATACATTCATTGACCATACCGGCACTATTAAAACATATCCGTCTCCCGGATATATCGGCGGCATGCCTTACAGGGCTCTGTATACTGTATATGAGGTTGCATATCATGTTCCGTCTCCGCCTGCAGGGTTTGAAACCTGGGCAGAAGACACGGCTAAGAAGGCCATGGAGAGCACAGCAAGAAGAAATGCCGGGATAAATGAATACATTGAAAACGGGATGATGTATATGCTGCCTTCTAATTTAATGGGACCTGCTAATTCGGGGTACCATGAAAAGAGCAGCGAATTAAGTAAAGCCGGTGAAGCAGCTATCGCCGGTGCGGTAACAGGTAATAGTTCAATCGCTGATGCACTGGCGGAATATAAAGCAATTGTTAAATTAATCGGCGTTGATTAAATTATTTGTTTCAAAAACGAAAAAATTAGTAAAATCACATTGCAGAACTACTAAAAAGCTTCAATAAGATAAATTAAGACAGGGTTGCGCAGGCAACCTGCTTTTGGCATAGACATACCACAAGACGAATTTTATGGCAAATAGCTGGGGTTGTTATTGACGTGATATGACGATTGATTTAAAATGTGAAAGTCCGGTGGAGTTAACCGCCTTAAAACAGATTAACGGAGGAAATATGGATTTTAAAAAAGAAGCATTGGTCCTGCATGAAAAATGGAGAGGCAAAATTGAAGTTAAAAACACGGTTGAGGTAAATAATAAATGGGATTTGTCTGTTGCATATACTCCCGGAGTGGCTGAACCATGTTTAGCAATTGAAAAAAATCTTGATCTTTCATATGTATACACGCGCAGGCATAATCTGGTGGCTGTCGTGACTGACGGAACAGCAGTGCTGGGACTTGGGGATATTGGCCCGGAAGCCGGAATGCCCGTCATGGAAGGAAAGTGCGTCCTTTTTAAATGCTTCGGCGATGTTGATGCCTTTCCTCTATGCATCAGAAGTAAAAATGTAGACGACATAGTTGAAACCATCAGGCTTTTAGCGGGGTCATTCGGTGGGATAAATCTTGAAGATATATCGGCACCACGATGTTTTGAAATTGAGAGACGGCTTAAAGAAGTATGCGATATACCAATTTTTCATGATGACCAGCACGGAACGGCTGTCGTGACTCTTGCAGCTATGATAAATGCCCTGAAAATTGCCGGAAAAGAGATAAGTAAAATATCTGTAGTTGTAAATGGTTCGGGAGCGGCGGGTATCGCAGTAACAAAACTTTTAATGAGCATGGGATTGAAAAAAGTAATTCTCTGCGACAGAAAAGGAGCTATCTATAAAGGACGGAAAGGATTGAATTCAGAAAAAGAGCGCATGGCTGAAATATCCAACCTTGGGCTGAAAGAAGGCAGCCTTGCCGATGTTATAAAAGAAGCTGACGTTTTTATAGGGGTGTCGGCACCGGGTGTTTTAACTGAGGCAATGGTAAAATCCATGGCTAAGGACCCATTGATTTTTGCCATGGCAAACCCGGTTCCGGAAATAATGCCTGAGGATGCCAAGCGGGCGGGCGCCCTGGTAGTGGGAACGGGCAGGTCTGATTTTGAAAACCAAATAAATAATGTACTGGCTTTCCCCGGCATATTCAGGGGGACGCTTGACGTACGTGCAAGTGATATAAACGATGAAATGAAAATTGCAGCGGCGTATGCCATTGCAGAACTTGTTTCCGAGGATGAGCTTAAGCCTGAATATGTCATTCCTACGCCCTTTGATAAAAGAGTTGGACCCGCGGTGGCAAAGGCAGTGGCAAAAGCGGCACGGGATTCCAAGGTTGCAAGAATCTAAGCTTATTCAATGGTTTGCGGGGTATATACTCTCTATACACTAATGTAAAGGACTTATATCTATGCCAGAAAATATAAAAAAAGCAATGTTCGCAGGGGGATGTTTTTGGTGTCTGGAACCTCCGATTTCAGTTTTGAATGGAGTTATATCGGTAATTCCGGGATACAGCGGAGGCCATACTGTAAATCCTACTTACGAACAGGTATGCAGCGGTGCTACAGGTCATTTGGAAGTAATTGAAGTTGCTTTTAATTCTGATATAATCGGTTATGGTGAAATCGTTGAGGTTTTTTGGCGGCAAATCGACCCCACGGACGAAAGCGGCCAGTTCGGCGACCGCGGAAGCCAGTACAGTACAGCGATTTTTTATTATGACGAAGAACAGGAAGCCGTTGCAAAGAAGTCAAAAGAGAAAATAGCGGAATTATTTAAATTTGACATGCCCATTGCTACACGAATATTAAAAGTAGAGAAATTTTATCCCGCAGAGGACTACCATCACAAATATTATGAAAAAAATCCATATAGATATAATTTATATAAAAAAGCTTCGGGCAGAACAAAATTCATCAACGAAACCTGGCATAAAAGTGATGAGTCAGAACAATCTTTTAGGGAAAGACTGACGCCTCTTCAATTTGACGTCACACAGAACAATGCAACTGAAACTCCCTTTGAGAACGAATACTGGAATAATAGCGAAAAAGGGTTGTATGTAGATATAGTGACCGGGGAACCCTTATTCTCATCTAAAGATAAATTCGATTCCGATTGCGGATGGCCAAGCTTTTCTAAGCCCGTTAACGAAAAAGCGGTTATAGAAAAACCCGATTTTAGTTTTGGCAGAGAAAGGATTGAAATAAGAAACGAAAGCGGCGTATCCCATCTTGGACATCTTTTTGACGATGGACCCACGTCCAATGGCTTGCGCTACTGCATCAACTCCGCCGCAGTTAGATTCATTGCCGAAAAAGATTTTGAAAAAGAAGGGTATGGAGAATACATCAATAAACTTTAACCTGACAGGATAGTTTTCCATCATCACCTGGTTCATTAAGTGTATAACCATCAGTATCGGAATTAACCGACTGATGGTTTTTAAATATATTATATGAATCAGGTTTACTTCGTTTGGTAAATGACGTATCGCAGATTCTGAAGGAATCAAGAAACGTCATCGGGCGCACAGGGTACCGGTCGTGTACCGGAGCCGAAGGTGAGGAACATGACCATTACCCATGCGTAAATAATGGTTTTCGCTTGCGTATCAACATACGCGTACTCAAGCCATACCTTCCAAGCCTCGTCTGAAAAAAAGCTACATCCGTCAGGAACCTGACAGGTTAATTAAAACACCCCAATTAGTATTTTAGTAATATTAAGAGGGAAAAACACTCCCTGTGGTATATAATTGTTTCAAATCAAAACTCGAATCAGGAGGATGTTAAAATGAAACTTGGCATACACGCGTACGCATGGTGCAGTGAGTGGAATAATAATCAGCTTGACTTAATCGACAGGGCAAAGAAACTGGGGATGGACTTTATTGAATTGCCTTTGCTGGTGCTTGATAAATTTGATGCAAAAGCAGTAAGGGAAAGATTGACAGCTCTTGACCTTGATGCATGCACTTCAACGGTTCTTTTGGATGATACCGATATAACCAGCAGTAATTCTGATATCAGGGCAAAAGGCGTGGATTACCTGAAAAAATGCGTTAAGGCTACATCTGATATAGGAGCAACCAATTTTTCCGGTGTTATTTATTCAAAGCACGTCCGGCAATTGGAAAACCGCCCCGGTGAGCGTGAGTACACATGGTCTGCTGATTGCTTAAGGGAAGTTGCCGATTATGCAAATGACCTCGGAATTACAGTAGGGCTTGAACCGGTCAACCGGTATGAAACGTTTTTAGTAAACACATGCGAACAAGCGCTTATGTTAAAAGACATGATCAACCGCGATAACATAAAAATTCATCTTGACACCTACCATATGAATATAGAAGAAAAATCATTTTACGAGGCCACCAAGATGGCAGGCGATAAACTGATGCATTATCATCTTTGCGAAAACGACAGAGGTATTCCGGGTACCGGCCTTGTTAACTGGGATGATATTTTCAAAGCACTCGCAGAAATTAAATATACAGGATATGCCGCCCTCGAAAGTTTCGTTGACTGCACCGACAATATGGACACATGGGTATGGAGGCAGTTGGCAAAGGACGGGGACACCCTTGTTACAGAAGGAACGGCATTTATTCGCTCAATGATGAAAAAATATAATCTGTAGGAACCGCATGGAAAGCAACTGGAAAAAAACTCTATATATTGTCTGGGTTGTTCAGATTTTTTCACTTATGTCCTTTAGTTTTGGGCTTCCTTTTTTGCCATACTATATTCAGGACCTGGGAGTTGTAGATCCTGAAAAGCTCAGACTATTTACCGGTTTGCTTAGTACGGCCCCCGCTATCGGCATGGGTATTATGGCACCTATATGGGGGATGATTTCTGATAAATACGGTAAAAAACCCATGCTGCTGAGAGCTATGCTATCGGCTTCTTTGATACTTATTTGTCTTGGATTGGTTAAGTCCGTGACCGGAGTATTGATTTTCAGGGGTTTGCAGGGATTTTTAACAGGTACGATGACCGCCGCCGCCGCTTTGGTTGCCGCGGAGACGCCGCGAAAACATATGGCCTTTGCGCTGGGATTTATTACATCGGCAACCTTTATCGGAAGAAGTTTCGGGCCTGCAATCGGCGGTATCCTTGCTGAGAAGGTAGGATACAGACCCAGTTTCTATCTTGGCGGAACCATAATGATGATTTGCTTTTTTTTGGTTCTTTTCTATGTAAAAGAAACAAAAAAACCTGTTGTCAAACACACGGAAAAGGGATTAAAGAATATACTGTCGGTTTTAACATTGCCGATAATCATCGTTCTTGCCTTGATATTTTTCCTTAGGGTAGGAAGGTCTGTCGCGTCACCCTATATGCCGCTGTATGTTCAGGAGTTAAGAGGAACAATTGAAGGGTCTGCACTGGTTACCGGATTAATTGCTGCAGGTGCAAGTGTGATGTCAGCGTTTTCAGCAATTGTATTAACTAGATTGGGAGACAGGCATGACAAGAAAAAACTCGTTATTATTTATCTTGTGATGGGTCTTATAGTTGCAATCCCGTTAATCATGACCAAATCGCTATGGGGATTTGCCGTTTTCTATGCGTTGTTGTTTTTTGCCCTGGGAGCAATTGACCCGCTTATAATGTCGGACTCAATAAACATGGTGCCTGAAAACAAGCATGGATTATTATTTGGAATAAGGGCGACCGTAGGCAGTATTGCATGGGCGGCGGCGCCAATGATGGGAAGTGTTGTAAGCGTCAATTATTCATTGGATGCCATATTCTATCTGATACCGATTTTTCTGGCCGGAGCCCTCGGATTTGCTATTTTATTTAAAAGAAAAGTACCAGCCGTTTAAAAAAACACTAATATTTGATTATAAACAAAAACCCGAATACTAATTCGGGTTTTCTGCTTCGTAAAATAATATTTACATTAAGCTATTTCAAGTGCTATTTCCATCATTTTTGTGAATGCTGTCTGACGCTCCTCGGAAGTTGTAACTTCATGGGTAACAAGTGAATCTGAAACAGTAAGTATGCATAAAGCGTTCACACCGGCCCGGGCAGCGTTCATGTAAAGGGCTGCGGCTTCCATTTCAACTCCCAGGACACCCATCTTAGCCCATTTTTTCCACACGTCGGGATTATCATCATAGAAAATATCTGAAGATAAAATGTTTCCTATATTAACCGGATAACCCTTTTCGGAAGCTATATCAACAGCTTTTTTTAGCAATTTCCATGATGCGGTAGGTGCGAATGTACCCGGTAGACCGTACTGTGAAGCAAAGTTGGAATTGGTGGAAGCGCTCATTCCGATGATTATGTCGTATAAATTGATATCTGCCTGAAATGAGCCGCAGGAGCCGATTCGTATAAGATTTTTAACACCGTAAGTATGTATAAGTTCATAAGAGTAGATGCCGATAGAGGGAATTCCCATTCCGGTTCCCATTACCGAGACCTTTTTACTTTTGTAAATTCCGGTGTATCCGAAGGCATTTCTAACGGCATTGAACCGCACGGGATTTTCCAAAAAAGTTTCAGCAATAAACTTAGCCCTGAGAGGGTCGCCCGGGAGTAAAATTGTTTCTGCTATTAAACCTTCTCTGTTAACTTCAATATGAGGTGTTTTTTCCATTGGTTTTCTCCTGTAAATATGTAGTCTGAGTTGGTGTATGATAATTATATCATAGAATTTATCATGACTTATTCTTTACGCGGAACTTTAATAATTAGCGTTCATATGGTAGAATACAGTGTGCCGAGCAATGCAAAAAGGAGCTGTGAAAATGGACTTAAAATCTAAATTAAGACATGTAATGAATTTTCCAAAAGAAGGAATCGATTTCATAGATATAACCACTGTTCTACAGAATCCCGAAGCCCTGAAATACAGTCTTGACTGTATGAAGGAAAGTATGGAAGAATTCGGTGATTACGATATTATAGTTGCGCCTGAAGCAAGAGGATTCATTTTTGGTGTACCGCTTGCATATATGACGGGGAAGGGCTTCATCCCTGTGAGAAAACCTGGTAAGCTGCCGTATAAAACCATAAGTTTTGAATACGAATTGGAATACGGCACCAGTACTCTGGAAATCCATGAAGATGCAGTTAAACCGGGGCAGAAAATTCTGATTGTGGACGATTTGCTTGCCACCAGCGGGACAGCGGAATCAATTATCCGATTGATAGAAAAAATGGGAGGGGAAGTCGTAGGCATACAGGTTTTGATAGAACTTGAGTTTTTAAAAGGGCGGGATAAGTTAAAAGGCTATAATGTTAAATCAATAGTTCAATTTTGAATAGAGGTAAAATAAAAGGACTGTCAGCTGACAGTCCTTTTTTATACTTTAAATTTATATGCTCATCGGTTAAATGCTTGGGGTAGATGCATCAACTATGAGGTTCATTGCATTTTGCATGAGTCCTACATTAACTATAAATAAACCAAATGCTGCTAGTATAATATAGATAATGGAATTATCTTCAACGGTGAGACCGGCCTTTTCCTGACAGGTGCACATTAATTTTCCGAACTTATAAAACCAGTAGATGCCGTATAATCCGCAGGTTACAACAGTCAGCAGCAGTTCAAGTCCTGGGTTGATGGTTTCGTCATCCAAGTATGTTTTTATATCGGTAGAAAAAGCGTAAATCCAGTACAGCAGGTAAATTCCGCACGTGACAAGGGATAAAATTATTACTTCGGGAATGCCTCTTTTTTGAATCATGGTAAAACTCCTGTTTCTTTTATTTCCTGCTACATATTATCACAGCGGTGGTAGAGGTGCAATTGAGGGATTGTCAAAACCGTACACATCAGTATATAAATTTCATATAAAAGTGCGTAACTACAATTAATAAATACATTAGCGGGTTGTTTTAAAATTGTAGTATAGTTTTTCAGATAAAAAGAAAATAAATTAGAATAGCATCGTGTATTTATCTTGAAAGCATATTAAGGCTGTGAGATAATAAAAAAAAAGGTTTGGAGAAATTATGGCTTTCGGTCTTGATATTGGTATAGATTTAGGGACAGCTTCCGTCCTGATGTATGTTAGAGGCAAAGGAATTGTGTTGCGTGAACCATCCGTGGTAGCCATGGATGAGGAAGGAAACGTCTTGGCGGTTGGCGAAGAAGCCCGCAGGATGATGGGTCGGACACCTAGCAACATAATCGCTGTCAGGCCGCTCAAAGATGGGGTTATTTCAGATTATGAAACTACTGAGAAAATGCTTAGGTATTTCATAACAAAAGTGTGCGGGCGCAGAATGATATTTTTCAAACCCCGCATTATGGTTTGTGTGCCAAGCGGTATTACGGAAGTTGAAAGAATGGCTGTAAAGGATGCTGCTGACAATATTGGCGCTAAGGAAGTTTACATAATTGATGAACCCATAGCGGCTGCAATTGGCGCAGGTTTGGATATATCCAAGCCATACGGCAGCATGGTTGTTGACATAGGTGGTGGTACAACTGATATCGCGGTTATGTCTCTTGGCGGAATCGTCAACAGCCGTTCTATAAAAGTGGCCGGCGATAAGTTTGATGAAGCTATAATCCGTTACATGCGAAAAAAGCACAGTATGCTTATCGGCGAACGCATGGCTGAGGAAGTGAAGATGCGTATAGGTACGGTTTATCCATATGATGAAGATATAAAAATGAATGTGCGAGG
Organism: Clostridia bacterium; assembly: GCA_030592355.1. Classification (GTDB taxonomy): domain Bacteria; phylum Bacillota; class Clostridia; order DUPQ01; family DUPQ01; genus JAFGQE01. The sequence continues at coordinate 11,577 of JAUVJE010000013.1, read as the reverse complement.
TAGAAATCTGGTGCTTGGCCTTCCGAGGACTATTGAAATATCTGCAAATGATCTGATGGAAGCGTTCGATGAACCTATTGCAAATATAGCTGATGCAGTTAGGTATGTTTTGGAAAGAACGCCTCCCGAACTTGCAGCTGATATAAGCGACAGAGGGATTATACTGACCGGCGGCGGAAGCCTCATCAATGGACTTGACCGTCTCCTTGCAGAGAAAACAGGGCTTGATGTTATGGTTGCTGATGATGCGATTTCATGTGTTGCCTTGGGAACGGGTGAAGCCATCAATGATATTGATAAAATTATCAAGGCTAAAATAGTAAAACTTGAGCAGAAAAAAAGAAAATAGTTTTTCGAATAAAGCAAGAATGATTGCGGTAATTGCGGCGGTATCCCTTGGGGTATCCGCTTTTTTATATGCGTGTTCGGATAAAACAAAAAAAACAACCGCACCGCAACTGACTCCGGGGATGTCGCAGCAGAATAATGAAACCCCTATACCATCCCCGAATATGAGTTCGGCACAACCATCTGACAATAAAAAGGAAGAGGAATCTGCGGTCCAATTCGAAGAAAAAGTCTTTGAATTCAATGGAAGGCCGAATCGTGTTTTCATATTAACGGTTGATATTACAGAGCCTGGTATATCAGTGGAACCGTATTTGTCATTTAATAGAATATTTGGATTTGAGAACCTTCGGGACATGGCAGAAAAAACCGGTGCGGTCGCCGCGGTTAACAGTGGATTCTTTTTTGAGTACGGACGCCCGTCCGGTTTGGTGGTCATAGATGGTGAAGCAATCAGCCCCGGAACAGGAAAATTTCAAAGCCTTGTAATAGAAAACGGAAAAGCACGCTTTGAAATTATTGAATCAACGATTGTCTTAAAAGTAGGAACGCAGGAAATAACGCTGGATATGTTTAATCAACCGCCGGGAGGTTCTTCTGCCGTTTTTTCAAGCATATATGGCTCAACTGATAGATTAGGATATCTGCGAAAAGTGCTGATTATAGAAAACGGTATTGTTTTAGAATACAGAATAGCGGAAAAAGCGGTAAAAATACCTAAAAACGGATATGTAATCGCATTGCCTTCGGACCACACCTTTAGTGAAGATCCTGCAGGTTTTGAGGCGGTCATTGATATTATACCTTCATTCAGCCCTGGAGCCATGGCATATGAATGTGCGTCAATGCTTGTTAAAGACGGAATATCAATGGCGGGAGACACCATGCCGTGGGTAGGAAACCTGAACCATTACGATCCACGTACTTGCGTTGGGATATTTGAGGACGGAAAATTGGGGTTTGTTGTAATTGACGGACGGCAGGATGATTATAGCAGCGGAACAACAGGCCGTGAGACAGCTGATGTGCTTATAGAGCTGGGATTTACGGACGCCGTAATGCTTGACGGAGGAGGAAGTTCCCAGATGATTTATGAAGACAATACGGTAAACAGCCCTTCATCCGGTCCGGACGGGCGCCCGTTGGCAGGAGGATTCATGATTTTTATGGATAAATGAGTTATTGCCTGAGGAACTTATAATTGCCCGAGGCAATTTTAAGAAGATATATTTGATTCTATAATTTCCCGAGGCAATTTTAAGAAGAAATATTTGATTCTATAATTTCCCGAGGCAGTTTTAAGAAGATAATATTTAAGTTGACTATATTGGGGCAGTATATATAATAATTGTGTATTTAAGGAGGATTTTAATGAAAACAAAAGCAGTAAGATTATATGGTAAAAACGACCTCAGGCTCGAGGAGTTTGAGCTTCCGGAAATAAGAGACGATGAAATACTTGCAAAAGTTGTTACAGACAGCATATGCATGTCTTCATATAAAGCAGCCTATCAGGGGCCTGACCACAAGAGAGTGCCAAATGATGTAGCGGATAATCCCATCATCATCGGTCACGAAATGTGCGGCGAATTAGTTCAGATTGGTAAAAAGTATAAAGATAAATTTTTCGAAGGTCAGAGATTCAGTCTTCAGGCAAATTTGAATCATCCCGATCTTCCTTATGCCGCTCCCGGTTATTCTTTTAAATATGTAGGTGGAAATGCACAGCATATTATAATCCCTAAAGAAGTTATGGAGATGGACTGCCTCCTTATATATAATGGTGATTCGTTTTTTCAGGGATCGCTCGCTGAGCCGGTGTCGTGCATAATCGGTGCCTTCCATGCCATGTACCATACAAAACTGGGCAGCTATGTTCACCATATGGAAATAAAAGAAGGTGGAAACATGGCTATTCTCGCAGGTGTAGGACCTATGGGGTTAGGGGCGATTGACTATGCTGTAAACCAACCCGTTAAACCTAAAAAACTGGTTGTGACAGATATTAATGACGCCCGTCTTAAAAGAGCAAATGAAATATATTCAACAGAATGGGCGGCATCACATGGTGTGGAATTGGTTTATGTTAATACCGGTGGTGTTGATGACCCGGTTGGATATTTAAAATCTTTAGTGGACGGCGATGGATACGATGATGTGTTTATTTTTGCACCGGTTAAACCGGTTATTGAACAAGGCGACGCCATACTTGGACTTGACGGATGTCTTAATTTCTTCGCAGGTCCAACGGATAAGCAGTTCAGCGCTGCTTTCAATTTCTATAATGTTCACTATGCGGCAACTCATGTAGTAGGAACAAGCGGAGGTAATACAGAGGATATGAGAGAAGCCCTTAGCTTAAGCGCGGAAGGAATTTTGAATCCTGCATCTATGGTAACTCACATTGGAGGTCTTGACAGTGCGGCGGAGACAACTTTAAAACTTCCCAATATTCCCGGTGGGAAAAAACTCATCTATACTGGAATAAAAATGCCGCTGACTGCAATTGAGGATTTTGAAAAAGAAGGATATCATGAACTTGCGGCAATTTGCAAAGAAAACAAAGGGCTGTGGGGCAAGAAAGCGGAAGACTACCTCTTGGAACATTCCGAAAAAATCTGACCGGTTAATACCTTTAACCGTAGGGGATGATGATAAAATCCATAATATTTGTGAAGATACCCGATAATCCCGGGTGTCTTTCGTTGTATTTTTCACAGAGTTATTGACATATGTGCACAACTAGGGTTTAATTATACTGGTGCTAGCTATAAATATTTTTGAATTGATTTATTCACAGGAGGAGAAAAAAATGAAAAAAACCGATGTTCTGATTATTGGCGGAAGTGCAACTGGGTTAGTTGCGGCCGTTACAGCGAAATCAAACCATCCTGAAAAAAACGTTACCGTAATAAGAAAAGAAGAGAAAGTAATGATACCCTGCGGAATACCATATATTTTCGGAACAATTGAAAATAGCGGTAACAATGTACTTCCGGACGGAGGCTTGTTAAAAATGGGAGTCGAGATCATCGTCGACGAAGTAATTAAAGTAAATGCAGAAAATAAGATATGTAAAACAAAAGGCGGAATTGAGCTTTCATATGACAAACTCATTGTCGGCACAGGATCTATGCCTGCGATTCCCAAATGGCTGAAAGGCACAGAGCTGGAAAATGTTTTTACTATTCCAAAAAACAAGGAATATCTGGATGTTATAATGTCCAAACTCGATTCATTTGAAAAAATAGTCGTAATAGGTGCAGGTTTTATTGGTGTGGAAGTTTCTGATGAATTTAATAAAAAGGGCAAAAATGTAACTTTGGTTGAAATTCTTCCGAGCATTCTCGGCGCAACTTTTGACGACGAATTTGCATATGAAGCACAGGAGTTATTGTCGGGAAGGGGAGTAACGACCATTACCGGATGCGGAGTTAAAGAAATTAGGGGTGAAGGGAAAGTGAACGGTGTATTGCTTCAGGACGGACGTATTCTTGAAGCGGATGCAGTAATTCTATCACTTGGATACTATCCGAATACAGCGCTTGCTGCAGATATGGGGTTGGTCTTAAATGAATTTGGATTTATTAAAGCTGACCAGTACAGAAGAACAAATATAACAGACGTATTTGCGGCTGGAGACTGTGCCGAAAAAGTTGATTTTGCAACAGGTAAACTCAGTAGAATTATGCTTGCGTCAACGGCTTGTACAGAAGCAAGAACAGCTGGTATGAACTTGTATGAACTCAACACATTCAGCGTTTTCAGAGGAACTGTAGGAATTTATTCAACTTGTATAGGAGATTCTGCCTTTGGCGTTGCGGGTCTTATTGAAAAAGTTGCAATAAAAGAAGGCTTTAAAGTTGTAACCGGGTCATTTACCGGAATTAACAGACATCCCGGTAAGATTGCAGATGCACATAAAGAAACTGTTAAGCTTATTGTCTCAAAGCAATCAGGAGTTATCCTCGGCGGGGAAGTGCTTGGAGGCAAAAGCGCCGGAGAATTAATCAATGTAATAGGATTTGCCATTCAAAATCATATGACGGTTTATGACTTGCTGATGACTCAGATAGGAACTCAGCCATTGCTTACCGCATCCCCTGCAGGATATCCATTGGTTAAAGCGGCTGAAGTAGTAGTCAAAAAGTTGTGTAAATAGATGCATGATATTTTCAAATTTTCAGAAAAGGCGCGTATGCGCCTTTTCTTTTACCCTAAAAGTGGAAAATCATCCCTCCGCTGTTTTTCCACTTTTGGGAGTCTGTAGGTTGACATATAAGAGTGTCGATGGTAGAATCTAACACACAAAGTAAGAAACTATCATTTTTGTTAGAAAGGGGTTCGAAATGGCAACTGCGATAATAATGCCCAGGCAGGGGAATACGGTTGAAAGCTGTATCGTCTCAAAATGGCATAAGAAAAAGGGAGATGCCGTAGCCGTAGGGGATATTTTATTTACATATGAAACTGATAAAGCTACTTTCGATGAAGAAGCAAGCGTAGCAGGAATTCTGTTGGAAGTATTTTATAAAGAGGACGATGATGTGCCGGTGTTGACCAATATGTGCGTTATTGGCAATGAGGGAGAGGATATTTCTGAATTAATGCCGGAAGCTGTGGCAAAAGCTCCAAATATTCCTGCGGTTGATGAGAAGCCTACGATTGAAGAAATGATTGTAAAAAAACCTGCCGGTGTTAAGACGGCGGCATCAGAAGGCGGAATAACTAAAATTTCACCAAGGGCTAAAAACCGTGCTGAAAAATCGGGTGTTGATGCAGCTTATTCAATTGCAACAGGTCCGAATAACCGTATAATTGAAAGAGATATAATTAAGCTTGAAAAAACAGGTCCGCTTGTAACAAAGGCAGCGACTCCTTCATATGTCAGCGGCACGAATTACAAAGGAAGCGGTATAGGAGGAAGAATTACAGCTTCTGATATTGAAAAAGGCGAAGCGCTTCCGGACTTTATGGAATATGAAGATGAAAAACTTCCTAATATCAGAAAAGTAATTGCAAAAACCATGCACAATTCACTGGCTTCAATGGCGCAGCTTACAATCAATATGTCTTTTGACGCCGGCGCAATAATGAAGTTCCGTAAAAGTATTAAAGCAAAAGGCGAAGAACTGGGGCTCCCTAATATTACTTTAGGCGACCTTGTTGTATTTATAACTGCCAAAACTCTCATTAATCATAAAGATCTTAATGCACATTTTACTGACAATACGATACGAAGATTCAATACCGTGCACATGGGTGTTGCAGTGGATACGGACAGAGGGCTTATGGTGCCGACCCTTTTCTACAGTGATAGGATGACTTTATCTGAACTTAGCGTAAAAACAAAAGAAATCGCTGTGCAGAGCAAATCCGGCACAATCAATCCGGACCTGCTGCAGGGCGGAACATTTACAATAACTAATCTGGGGGCATTGGGGGTAGAGACATTTACCCCGGTTATAAACCCGCCTCAGACGGCAATACTCGGCATATGCGGAATTACGACCAAGGTCAAAGAAATAAATGGAAACATCACGGCATACCCTTCTATGGGATTATCCCTGACAATCAATCACATGGCGGTAGACGGCGCCCCGGCCGCCAGATTTTTGAAAGACCTATGCAATAACCTCGAAAATTTCGAAGTTATGCTGTTGGCGTAGGAGGTTGTAATGAAATATGATTTAATGATAATCGGAGGCGGACCTGCTGGATACCTAGCGGCGGAACGCGCGGGACACGCAGGGCTTAAAACCATTCTCTTTGAAAAAAGTAATATCGGCGGCGTCTGCCTGAATGAAGGGTGCATACCTTCAAAAGCTCTTTTGTACTCCGCTAAGATATTTGATTACGCAAAAACCGGATCAAAATACGGAGTTACCTTCAAAGGAGCTTCCATTGACCAGGAAGTCGTTATTAAAAGAAAGAAAAAAGTTGTCAAAACACTGGTCGCCGGTGTAAAAGGCGCGTTGAAAAAAAATAAAGTAGAAGTTATAGAAGGGGAAGCGCATATAGAAAAACGCAGTGCCGAAGGGTTCAATATCAGTTGCAATGACAGCATCTATATCGGCAGCAGGCTTATGATATGCACGGGTTCTGTTCCGATAATGCCACCTATCGAAGGGCTGAAGGAAGCATACGAAAACGGTTTCGCAATGACCAACAGGGAAGTTCTTGAATTGATTGAAATTCCGGAAAAACTTGTTGTTGTGGGCGGGGGGGTAATCGGACTTGAGATGGCGTCGTACTACAATAGCGTAGGCAGTGAAGTAACTGTAATTGAAATGCTGGACAGGATAGCTGGTATGACTGATATAGAAATTTCAGGCATCCTCATGAAAAATTACGAGAAAAAAGGTATAAAATTCAACCTGAAGTCCAAGGTGGTTAAATTTACATCAAAAAGCGTCATCTATGAAAAAGATGGTGACGTTGTTGAAATCGCAGCGGATAAAGTACTCGTCAGCATAGGAAGACGTCCCCTTACAACAGGTGTTGGAATCGAGAATATAGGCGTTGAACTCACTGAACGGGGAGCAATAATCACTGATGATAAAGGGATGACAAATATTGCGGAGGTTTATGCGGCTGGTGATGTCAATGGCAAATCCATGCTGGCTCATACCGCTTACAGAGAAGCGGAGGTGTGCATTAACAACATTCTGGGACAAAAAGACAGAATGCGCTACACGGCTATTCCGTCTGTCATATACACAAACCCCGAAGTCGCAAGCGTTGGCGAAACCGAAGAAACCGCAAAGCAGAAGGGCATTGATTATGAGTGCGCCAATATCACCATGAGATATTCCGGACGATATGTTGCAGAAAACGAAGGAGGCAACGGAATATGCAAGGTGCTGGTAGATAAAAAATATAGGAAAGTGATAGGCGTGTCCGCCATAGGAAACTATTCAAGCGAATTCATTTACGGCGCGTCATTCATGATTGAAATGGAAATGACAGTTAACGACATCAAGGAAATCGTATTTCCCCACCCTACGGTGTGTGAAGTTATCAGAGAAGCATTATTCGCGTTTTAGAAAGGAGCAAATAAATGCCCAGAACACAATATATTGATCCTATGGAGATCAGAAAAAGCGGGGAAATTAAATTTAAAAATATTCCCGTAAACCAATATTCAAAATCCGTAAAAGACGAAAAAGAAAACTTTTCATCCGATGATTTTATGCGCATATACCGTGACATGTCCATCATCAGAGAATTTGAGAGTATGTTAAATGCCATCAAGACTACGGGCCAGTACAATGGCATCGAGTACACCCATCCCGGTCCGGCGCATCTGTCTATAGGTCAGGAAGCCTCTTCGGTAGGCCAGGCGTATCTTTTGGATGCCAATGACTATATTTTTGGTTCACATAGAAGCCATGGTGAAATCATTGCAAAGGGATTGTCGGCGATTCAGAAATTATCGGACAAGAACCTTATGGATATCATGGAAAAATATTTCGACGGAACCATATTAAAAATAGTGCAGGCGGATCAAAACAGCGTTAAAGAACTGGCAAAGGATTTTCTCATATATGGAACATTGGCCGAGATTTTCGCACGTGAAACCGGTTTTCACAGGGGGCTTGGAGGCTCAATGCACGCATTTTTCACTCCTTTTGGAATCTACCCAAACAATGCGATTGTAGGCGGTTCAGCAGATATAGCGACCGGTGCTGCGCTCTACAAAAAAGTAAATCGCAAAAGTGGTATTGTAATAGCTAATATCGGAGATGCATCCCTCGGATGCGGACCTGTTTGGGAAGGCATGTGCTTTGCTTCCATGGACCAATTCAAAAGACTATGGGAAGGCGAATATAAAGGCGGATTGCCGATTATTTTCAACTTTTTTAACAACCAATACGGCATGGGCGGGCAGACAAACGGCGAAACCATGGGATATGAATTCCTTGCACGTTTTGGGGCAGGTGTCAATCCCGAACAGATGCATTCTGAAAGAATTGACGGATATAACCCTCTCGCGGTCATAGATGCCATCAGAAGGAAAAAGAAAATTCTCGAAGAGAAAAAGGGCCCTGTTCTTCTTGATACCATTACTTACAGGGTGTCAGGCCACTCCCCGTCTGATGCATCGGCATATAGAAGCAGAGAGGAAATAGATGCGTGGGCCGCTCAGGATTCACTCATTACATACAGAAAAGCTCTGGTCGACTCAGGTGTGGCGGACGATTCTGTATTTGAAACCATTCTTAATTCAACAAGTGAACTCATTACCAAAGTTATGAAGATGGCAATCAATGATGAAATCTCACCCAGGATGGATCTGGTTGGGAATAGCGGAGCAATTGAAAAGCTTATGTTCTCTAATCAGAAAATAGAGAAGATGGAAGATAGGGAAGCACAGGTCAATATGCCTTATGAAGAAAACCCAAGAGCTGTGCAGATTGCCCGAAAGGAAAGATATGCATTCAAGGATGGCAAACCGGTTTCCAAGAATAAAACATTCCAGATAAGGGATGCCCTTTTTGAAGCAATTGCGCATAAATTTCACACAGACCCTACCCTCGTTGCATATGGTGAGGAAAACAGGGACTGGGGCGGAGCTTTTGCTGTATACAGAGGACTCACCGAAGCTCTTCCATACAACAGGTTATTCAACTCATCCATAAGTGAAGCGGCTATAGTAGGTACTGCCGTAGGCTACGGAATGTGCGGGGGAAGGGCAATCGTTGAATTGATGTACTGCGATTTTCTCGGCAGAGCAGGTGATGAAGTATTCAACCAGTTGCCAAAATGGCAGGCTATGAGTGCCGGTGTATTAAAAATGCCCATAGTTGTCAGGGTTTCTGTCGGATCTAAATACGGTGCACAGCATTCGCAGGACTGGACAAGTCTGGTTGCCCATGTTCCCGGACTCAAGGTTGTTTTCCCGGTTACGCCATATGATGCCAAAGGACTGATGAATTCAGCTCTGATGGGAACCGATCCTGTTATATTCTTTGAAAGCCAGAGAATATACGACAAGGGAGAGGAATTTGTTGAAACCGGAGTTCCAAAAGGATATTACGAAATACCAATCGGTGAACCCGATATTAAGAGAAAGGGATCTGATGTGACAATACTCACCATCGGCGCAACCCTCTATAAAGCACTTGAAGCCGCGGATGAACTGGAAAAAACATATGGTATGTCCGCCGAAGTCATTGATGCCAGAAGCATTGTTCCGTTCAATTATGAAAAAGTAATTGAATCAGTTAAGAAAACCGGAAGGATAATTCTTTCCAGCGATGCTTGCGAAAGAGGTTCGCATCTTAAGGATATGGCTCAGACAATCAGCGAACTGGCATTTGATTACCTTGATGCTCCGCCCGTGGTTGTCGGCGCAAGAAACTGGATTACACCGGCGCAGGAATATGAAAAGTATTTTTTCCCGCAGCCAGGCTGGATAATTGATGCGATACATCAAAAAATAGTTCCGTTGAAAGGACATGTTTCAACGCAGAATTTTACCGAGACGGAACAAATCAGACTAAATAAATACGGAGTATAATCATGAATGGCAGACAGCAGCAAATAAAAAAGATGCTGGAGTCCGCAGGCGAAGTTCATCTTCAGCACTTGAGGAAAGTATTTCCCGATATGTCCGAAATGACGCTGCGCAGAGACTTGAGTCTTCTTGAGAACGAGGGGTATGCCATAAGGACTCACGGAGGGGCGGTAAGCACTAATAAAATTGATATGCCCGATGGACAGGAAAATGAGTATTCGAAACGTGCCAGAGAAGGTGTTGTGGCAAAGACCGGCATTGCAGCCAAAGCAATACGCTTCATAGAAAAGGGCCGTTCCATTTATCTGGACGCCGGAAGCACGGTCATGGGTTTATCAAAACTAGTCGAAGGAGAAGGATGTACGTTTATAACAAGTGCCGTAAACACGGCGCTTAAGCTTTCATCTACTGCACATTCGGTAATGCAGCTTGGAGGCGCAGTAAACAAGAACACATTGTCCTGTTCCGGACCGGATGCACTTTTAATGATTGATGCCTTCAATATCGATGTAGCAATTATGTCGGCATCGGGATTTTCTCCGGATAAGGGGTTCACTGTATCAAACAGGTATGAATGCCTTTTAAAACAGAAGGTTCTGTCAAAGGCAAAAAAAGTGGTAATGCTCATGGATTGCAGTAAGATAGACAAGGATTTGACTTTTACTTTCGCATCGTTGGAAGATATTGATTACTGGGTATGCGACAGGGAGCCCGGTAGTCAAATAAGTGATAAATGTAAAGAGTTCGGCGTAGAACTTGTATAGGAGGAATTATAATGAGTTGTAAAAGACTTGAAGGAAAAGTGGCTGTTATAACCGGCGCGGCCCAGGGACTGGGTGAGGCTCTTGCGAAAAGGCTTGATAATGAAGGATGCAAAGTAGTCATCGGGGATATTAATATAGACAAGGCAATAGAAGTGGCAAGAACCATTTCAGACGGCGTGGCGGTTAAGGTAGATGTTACCGTTGAAGAAGATGTAGAAGCTTTGATGAATGTAGCCATCGACAAATACGGCAAGGTGGATATCGCAGTCAGTAATGCAGCGATATTGATATCCGGCCCCACTCCTGATTTTGACGTTAAAAAATGGCAATTCGTAATGAATGTAAACCTTGTGGGATATTTTATATTCGCAAAAGCAGCTGCTAAAAAAATGCTTGAAAATGGAAAAGGATCAATAATACAGATAAACAGTAAGTCTGGTAAGAAAGGCTCTAAGAAAAACTCCGCTTATGCAGCTTCAAAGTTTGGCGGAATCGGACTTACCCAGAGTCTGGCGCTGGAGTTTGCTGCAGATAATATAAGAGTTAATGCAATATGTCCGGGCAACCTGTTGAATTCACCTTTGTGGACCAATAACCTGTTTAAACAGTATGCAGCCAACCAAGGCATTACCGAAGATGAAGTTCGTGAAAAATATCTGAACCAAGTTCCAATGAGAAAAGGTTGCGAATACGAAGATGTGGCAAACCTTATGACATTTCTCGCATCTGACGAGAGCAGTTATATGACGGGACAGGCTATAAACGTCACCGGCGGCCAGCAAATGTCCTGACGGGTTAATTTTCGTCATCGTCTGCTATATACATTTATTCAAACCGCTGATATTGATTTATGTCAATCAGCGGTTTTTAAAAAGATATATCAGACTTGCTTCGTTTTGTTTGATTCTCCTCTCGCTCATGTATTGCTCATACACTACGCTCAAG
>JAUVJE010000014.1 GCA_030592355.1 Clostridia bacterium | reverse complement strand
TTTCCTGAAGTTTGCAGGGAAGGGGCGTGGAGGCTTCTGAACTGGCATGGTGAAATGATGGCTAAGAGAAAAGATGCCAAGGACCCCCTTTGGATAACAATTCGCGAGGGAGGACCGCTACATGCGAAAGGGCACCTTGCAGATTATCTGGTGAGGCTTAAGGAAACAGACAGGGAAGAGGGCATTAAAGAATTAATAAAAAGGCATCCCGGGGAATTGAAAGGCAATAATGTATAAGACTGAGATTATACCGATTAAACCAGGCGGTTCAAACTCATATCTCATAAAAAGTGAAGACGGGTATATATTGGTTGATGCGGGGTTAAAAGGCGCTGCTCAGAAGCTTTTAGGTGAACTGCAATCATTGCAATCAAAGCCTGAAGACATAATATTGATTATAGTAACCCACAACCATTACGACCATATTCAAGGGCTGGCAGAAGTTAAAAAACTCACCGGCGCGGCCGTTGCGATGCACAAAGATGAAATAATGAAACCAGGCGAAGAGGATATAATTAGAAAGAATGAATCCTCACTTATTTTTAGATTGATTGTAAAACTTTTTGAACAAGTGAATCCCAATATAATATCTGATACGGTTAATGTTGATATAGATATAGTGGACGGCATGAACTTAAGGGAGTATGGGGTTGATGCGAAAATAATACATACGCCGGGACATTCTCCTGGTTCAGTATGTATAGTTACAGATGACGGACAGTGTATTTGCGGTGATACGTTATTTAACATGTTTCCTTGTACCCATTATCCGATTATCGTTTATAACAGGAAAAAACTGGCGGGAACATACAGACGGCTTGATTCTATTAATCCTGATATTTATTATCCCGGGCACGGGAAACCTATTACAAGAGAAATGTTCAAGACTAAGATTATGAACAGAAAAAAATATTTTAAAACCGGAGGACAGTGATTTGACACCGGATGTTATACTTGCAAAAGCGGAATTTTCAGCCTTTTTGAAGCAATATACAGTTTACAAGGTTCTTCGCAACAATAACAGATTTAATTTAGGCGCAGACAGCATCAGGATGTCTATTCTGGAAGACGAAGAATTCTGCCGTTTTATTTATTATAAAGGCAATCGTGTCGGAGGAGCTATCGTTTGTCATAATACAATTAAGCATCTTTTTCTATATCCTGGGCATAGTACTCTTTTGATGGAAATTATTAAGCTGCTGCACAAAAAAGTTGTGAATGATACTGACCCATCTAAGGGAATTACCTGCCTTCCGTCGGATTCGCATCAGGCTGTAAGTTTTGGTGAATTAGGATACAAAACAATAAGTAAAATGCGTTGCATGATAGTACCGCTTAAAAGCATTAGCTGGAAAGCTCCTATGGGCTACAGATTTCAACCGCCAACGGCAGATGACGCAAAAATGATAGCTGAACTTTTTTATGCTGCCAACATGAATGAGCCGTGGTACCAGCCTGTTTTAAAAGATACTTTCACCAGAGGAACGGCATTGTATTTTGACGCCCGGAAGACAAAGACTGCTATTGAGGCCTCTTCAATTTGTATTGAAGAAGACTCAGGTAATCCTGTGGGAGCATGCCTTATATCCATAGATGAAGGATACCCGTTTGTATATGATTTGCATGTCCTGGAAGAACATCGCAGGAAGGGCATTGCTTCTAGCATGATGAAAAAAGCTATAAGCAAAATGACAAAGCACTATGGATTTATGAGACTTTTTGTTATTGATGGAAATCCGGCTAAAAGAATATATGATAAATTAGGATTTATAGCAGGGAACCCGATTTTTATTATGAAATACACATCGGATGACGATGCTTAGTGTTTGCCTCTTCCTTCTCTGTGTTGTCTGGGAGATTTGCCGGTGATTTGTTTGAAGATTTTTGAATAATAACTTTGGTGCTCGAACCCTACGAGCATTGATATATCCGATAACGGAATATCTTCGTCAAAAAGAAGTTTCTTGCTCATTTCAATTCGCACATTGTTTAAATAGGAATTGAACGATATTTTCATTTCACTTTTAAATATGCGGCTGAAATATGACGGGCTTAGAGAGACGTTTTCAGCAACTTCATCAAGAGTTACCTTTTTCATATAATTCCGTCTTATGTATTCGATGGATTTGTAAATGACATCAATATGTTTTACATCCTGTAAATCAAAAACACATTCAGTGAATTTATCTATTATTTTTGACATCCATAATGTTAACTGCTCAATGGAATTATATTCATTTATCTGATTAAGGTATGTATAATTCATTCCGAATATCTGGTTCGGATCTGCTCCGCCGTGGAGAGCGGCTCTGGAAAGAACGATAACCAGCTCAAGGACCCGCGCCTTAACCAAATTGAATTTTACACCGGTAGCGAAAAAAGTATGAGCCAGAATTTCACTTAACACTTTTTGAGCTCCATTTTTATCTCCGAGGGTAATCATTGTTGTCAATTTGTTTTCTTTGTCCAGAGGATAACTGTCAGCCTCCGTACCGCCCATGGTTTTAAGATGCTGCATATACTGTCCGATATCAGCCTGCAGGTCCATGGCAGTGGCGCTGTCCTCAAACTTACGGTTGTACACACTGTAATATAGAAGTTGCGAAAGAGCGTCGACTGTTTTAGGATTTCTAAAAGGTATATTTTCGGGCGTCATTTCAGGGTTGGTAAATATACTGCTCAACGCCTGATACTCTTCATTTGTCATATCTTCAGGCTTTACCATCAGGACGGGACCTGCTAGCATACCCCCTTTTAATTCGGAGTTTTTATAAAGAGGTGTTACCCAATGAACCAGTCCGAGGTGACAGAAAAAAATATATTTACCACCGAAGCGGTCCGCTTGTATAGTTCCGTAAAGATGAGTCTTGGTGCATCTCCCGCCAATTTTTTCGCTGGCTTTTTCGCAAAGCTTACAAATTTCGGAAGCACATGAATAATGAATGGTAGCCCCCGAATTATCGACTATACGTGTATCAACGCCTGTGGAAATTGAATATGATCTAGCGATATCTTTTAATGTTTTTAAATTATAATTTCCGGTTATCATCAATTCTTTACCTTCCTCAATCCGTTACAGTATACATTATCGCAAAAAGAGTGACTATTTTTCGAATTCATGTTTAAGGGGACGTGAAAAAAGTTCCATTATTCCGGTCCTTATGTCCAGATTTTCATAGATAACAGAATAGATGACTTTTGCAATCGGCAGCTCAATGTTATATTTTTTAGAGAGCATTACAAAAGATTTTACGGTTGTTGCGCCTTCTGCAAGTTTGTCAAATTTGTTTCCATGAACAAAATCTTCTCCAAATTTTCTGTTATGGCTGTAAGGTGAAAAAAGCGTGGCTTCATAATCGCCCAGATGCGACAAACCATATATTGTCTGAGCCTGTCCGCCCATGGCTACCACCATTTTAGAAAACTCGCTGGCACCCCTTGCCATAAGAGCTCCCTTGAGACTATGATACCCAAGACCGTCCAGCATTCCCGCAGCTATGCCTACGATATTTTTAGCAGCGGCTCCGATTTCAGTGCCTATTAAATCATGGCCATAATACAGTCGGATAAGGTTACTGCTTAGCTGCCCGACCAAGAACTTGCTTAATTCTTCGGAGTTGGAGTCTATTATCATACAGCTGGGTATTCCTTTTAAGAAATTCTGTACATGGCCGGGTCCAACCCATACAGCGGTTTTTACTGCATCGCCGCATTCTTCTTTTATTACCTCTGTAAGACGAAGACCGGTATTATTTTCAATTCCCTTCATACATAAGACTATGGTTTTACCATCAATTTTATACTGTGAAATAGCTTTCGCTAAATTTCTCAGATGCTGGGAACTGATTGATATAAAAACGGTATCAGCATAGTTAAGAGCTATTTCCAAGGAAGTAGATGTGCGGATATGCTTATCAAGGGGCATGTATTCATTACCACCTGAATGTATTAGTTCTTTCAGTCGGGGAGAATCTTTACGTCCCCATAAAAGAACATTGTGACCTTTTGTATTAAGATAGTGGGCTATATAGGTGCCCCAGCGTCCGCAGCCCAGTACAGTAGCATTCATTTATCTATCCTCTTATTAGCAATTGCCTCAACATGACTGTTTTAGTGGTAAAAAAGGTGTGTATAGTCATGGCCAAATGATATCAACAGGCTGTTTACCTCGAGTAATCCCTGCATTACGTATAGTAGTAAAAGCAGAGCTGAACCAATAAGAAAGCCTTTAAACAAGCCCTGAAGGTAGGTGTCTCGTTTTTTAATTATTATGAGTATAAAGACCATCAGATAAAGAAAAATCAATGCATTTCGTAAAGCAGAAAGCCATTTGTCATTAGCGTCATTGATAATTTTGCTCAGAGTCTCAAGACCATGGTAAGTATCATCATTTATTGGTATTATCGTCTGGCCGTCACCTGGAATTGTTATGTATACTTCTGTTTTTGAAACACTGAATTGATAACCAAAAAAGTCAATGTCCGTTCCGGTCTCATTTTCTCCTGTAAACATCATACTGATTAAAAGTATTAGTAAAATGATAAAGATTCCTGTTGAAATGGCAATTGCATCAAGTTGCTTTTTTGTGAGGGCCAGCTTTTTTAGAAACATGCTATTCTCCTTTATTTTTTAAATATGTCCTGCACCCGTTTTCATCAGCAGGGTTAAAACCTATAGAAGTATAAAACCCATAGGTTTCATTGTTATTATCTGTCATTAGCACCATTTGGCGAACATGGGTATATTGATCTTTTATCATACGCATCAGCGTTCTGCCAATGCCCATGCGCCTGTACTTGCCAAGTACCAGAATATCCTGAATATAGATTATGGTGCAGCCGTCGCCGACTATTCGTGCAAGGCCTGCGAGTTCATTGTCAACCCATGCTGTATAAACAAGCAATGAATTTTTTATACCCCTCATCAACAAATCAGGATCAGAGGTGTAAGCATGCCACCCTGCGTCTGAATAGAGGGTCATTATTTCCTCTTTGCACGGATAAATCCCTGTTTTAAAATTTATTCCATCCGGCAGGTTCTTTTCCATAAATTCAAATATCTCCATTTCGACTAACTGACTCTGGGTAAGTTAATCAATTTGCTTTTCTCTAGTATAGAATAAACCATAATGCAAGTTAAATTCAAGGTTAAGATATTATCTGACTGTTTTTATGTCATTTATCGTATAGGCTGTTGCATATTTGTTCAAGTATAATTTTCATTAGGGAATTCATGAAAAGTATATTCGCAGGTATTAATCAATTGTTTTACTGCATAGTATAAATAATAAATCCGGCATACTGCCGGATTTATTGGAGCCACTGATCGGAATTGAACCGATGACCCGCTCATTACGAATGAGCTGCTCTACCCCTGAGCCACAGTGGCATATAATTATGCAATAGACACTATAACATAATTCAAGATATTTGAGAATATTAAGTTAATCAGATTGACACCTGATTTTTGCCATTGTGTTTTGCACGATATAATGCTTCGTCTGCATATTTAATAACCATAGTAGAATCCTCTTCAATTCTGTCACAATAAAAGATGCCTATGGACAAAGTTGTATTCATTGTGTTGCTGCCATAATGCAGCCGGTCATTTTCAATATGCAGCCGGAACCGATTCATGATATCGAATGCATTTTTCTCTGAGCAACCACGTAAAACAACAATAAATTCATCGCCGCCATAACGCCCGATTAAATCATTATCCCTGAATTCATCCTGCATTTTTTTTACAAGATGCTTAAGCATAAAATCTCCGCCCTGGTGTCCGAATTTGTCATTAACCAATTTAAAATCATCAATATCTATCATTGCCACCGTATAGGGAGATATTTCGGATGACAGGAGACTAATTGTGTGTTTTAAATTAAATGCTCCCGTAAGAGGATCGGTGATTGCCTGCATGTAAAAATGAGATCGTTGGCGGGTTTCGGTTGCTATTGTTACATTCCTCCGGCTAATTTCCAGATATAGCACAAGTATGAGAATAAAGGAGAAAATCAGTACGTGCGAAACAATAGAAGTAGATAGGGTTCCGCCGAGAATAACCATTTGAAGACCGTCTGATACAGATAGTATCAGAAGGTTTATGAAACTACACAGAAAAATAATAGCCTCGTCTTTTTTGTTTAGGTTTTTTGCCGCAATTACAATCCACAAAATAAAATTTATTGCTATTAATGGAATCAGAATATTATAAATGCTCTTAAATACAATCAAGTCGCCGATGAAAATTACCGCAAGAGAAATCACAAAAAACAGAAAAGAACTGAACATCCATGAAATTTTAGAATTGAACATTTTACTAAAAGATAACCCAAGAAAAAAGATGCATGCAAACAATGAAAAAACAATGATTTTTTTGAAGGACATATAGGAGATGGACAGATGTGTGAATTTCATAAAATCCATTGAGTAGATCGAGAGAAAAACAATAGATATAAGAAAATATACCAGTCCGATGTTTTTCTTCTCAGCGAGGAAAATCATCATTAAGGTTATTATGATGCCGAGAATAAATACACCAATTCCGATATAAGTTAAACCCTGTGTTCTGAATTCGATTTTTTCGGCAATATGTCTTGAAGTTTCGTAGTCTACTATTCCTATGGGGTCCTTTTCCAAACCTATCATGTAAAGAGAATTAATCTCTAACTTTATTGTATTTGTATCAAGAATTTTTGCTTTGGGTATAGAAAAACTTCCGAGGGAATTATAGATATGTGATTGCGCTGTATCAATGTCGCCGTGGGTGCCGATACACACATCGTTGAAATAAACTCTCACAGCCTGGACATTTAGTCTGAATATAATCAGGTGTATGTTTTCTCCGGCAATAGATTTCAGGACATCCCCGGAGATGGTTGTTGTATAGGTGCTGATTTTAGGTTCGTTTCTTTTTAGTATCCTGACAGACAAATCATTGTAACCGTTACTGAAATCTTCGGCTTTTAGAACAACTCCATCAGCTTTTTGAATTTCAGTTTTCATACTATAGGAGAAGGTTAATAACAGCCCGGTAAAAAGGACAATTAAACTGATTACTATTATATGTTTCTTTTTAATCATATGCGTTTTAACTTTCGCCGGCAAAAAATTTATTCTCCGGTCACTCCTCTCTTAATATAGTGCCGCTGATATAGCGGGTTGTATCATCCTTGCTGAATATGTAATAAGTAACCAATACATCATCATTGGGCATCTGAACCGAGCTTGTATAACCTAAATCAACATTTACACCATCGTCTCTGATCAGTATTTCTTTTGCATCATGCAAGTCAGTTAATTCTTCGTTTAGCAGAACTGCTTTAATTCCATAAGGTGAATAACGGTGGCCGTAAGTCATCAGCACATTGCCGCTTTTAAGCTGCAGAGCATGGAACGGACTTGGTGATGTATATTTTGTTTTTTCGGGAAGCGTCCATGTTTTTCCTTCGCCATATGAATAACTGACATGCATAGGCGACATATCGTTATTGCCGTCGTCATATACATTGCGTTCGGGGTCGTTAACATGAGTTCTCATGAAACATACCAGTTTTCCCGATTTCGTTTTAAAGAGATTAGGTTCTCCCATGAAATGTCCGTCAGGATGGACGATATCTGCAAGTTTTTCCCATGTTTTTCCTTGGTTAAAGCTTTTAACGATTCTAATCAGACGCTTACTCATATCCTTGTCATAAACTGCTATGCCTAATATGATAGAACCATCGTTAAGCTCAATTGCATTGCCCCTTACAGATGACCTTAAGCCATTTTTGCCCGCATAGTCAATGCAGATAGGATTATCCCATGTTTCCCCACCGTCGTATGAGCGGGTTGAATGGGCATCCATCATTTCCATTTCATAGTTGTCATTAATAAAATGAGGCTTTACTGAATCAGTGACAGTTGATTTTCTTTCATTGAATTTCCACATGAAAAAAGTGCTGAGTATTGTGCCGTTGTTAAGAAGACTAAGACACGGGTCCTGAACACCATAGAAAAAATGCCGGTATATCAACCCGGGTTTTGACAACCATGTTTTCCCGTTGTCAGAAGATTTGACATAAACGCCTATGGATGAAGGATCTCCATGGGTAACGTCGCTAAATTCTTTCTGCCAATCGGGGGCCTGCCTGAAACTTACCATTATTGTTCCATCGCGAAGAACTATTGCATTCGGAAAAGTACAGTAGTTTTCGTCCTTATATACTGTTATGTCTTTAATTTTCTTTAGTTGTCCCACTTATAACTCCTTATCAATTACCGATACCCCAGCGCCTATAGCTTCATTCCTATACATAATATAATATATGATATAATGTAACAAGCTACTTTCATGGAGGTATTTGTATTTGCCGGCTAAAATTCTTATAGTTGATGATGAAAAAAATATTGTTGATATCCTAAAATATAATCTGATTAAAGAAGGATTTGAAACCATAGAAGCCTACGACGGTAAGGAAGCAATAGAAAAAGCCCTGAGGCTCAATCCGGATATTATTCTGCTTGATGTTATGCTGCCCATTTATGATGGATTTGCGGTATGCCGGAAATTAAGGGAAAAAATACAGACGCCTATAATAATGCTTACAGCAAAAGAAGAGGAAGTGGACAAAGTGCTGGGGTTGGAAATGGGAGCAGACGATTATGTTACCAAGCCATTCAGTCCCAGAGAGCTCATTGCAAGAATAAAGTCTAATCTGAGAAGAAGCACTCTGGCAAACACCATTGGAAGCACTGATGTTATTTCAATTTCTGATTTGGAAATTGACTTAGCCAGATATGAAGTAAAAAAAGATGGTAAAATAATTGACATGACCGCCAGAGAGTTTGAACTCATCAAATATCTTGTTCAAAACGCCGGTAAAGTTTTTTCAAGGGAAACTCTTATGGAAAAAATCTGGGATTATGAATATTTCGGGGATATGCGGACGGTCGATGTAACTGTAAGCCGTCTCAGAGAGAAACTTTCAAATAATATCAACGAATATATTCTTACCAAACGCGGCGTTGGCTATTACTTTAGAAAGGATTAGTCGCTGTTATGGTAAAAAGAAGCCTAAGGTGGAAAATTGTACTTTTCATTGGTGTAATCGCCGTGTGCCTTGTTATTCCGATTGGCATTCTTTTAAACATCAACATTGAAAGTTTCCATTACAATCAGTTTAAGAACGGCATCGAAAAAGGATTCAATAATTATAAACCGGAAGCAAACGAAGAGCTTGACGCCTATACCGCTTATGTAGATATGAGTACGCTTTATGCGGGTTTATTTGATATCTACGGGGATAATAAAAGCTACACTATAATCAATACCAACGATAATATTCCATACAGCAGCGACTTCAATTTTCTCAATAGAGAAGAAGTCGAATTTGTTTATGACTTATACCTGTCAGAAAATTTTATCAGGGCGGCAGCAGGAGAAAAGGGAGACGGTGACAAGCTTGTTACCATAAGCGGTAAAACGTTTTATGATTATGCTGTTAAAAAAGCCGATATTGTATTTTATTTCAGATATTACAAGCAGGATTGGCAGAACATGGTTACACAATTCAATAATATTATTTTCACGGCTCTTCTAATATCACTCTTAATTGCCTTTGTTTTCGGAGTTTTAATTTCCAAGGCGATTACTACGCCGATTGAAAACATTACTGAAAAAACAAAGGAAATTGCAGAGGGGAAATTCGGACAAATTCTGGACAGACAGGGAAGTGATGAAATCGGACAGCTTACCAGTTCAATAAACTATATGTCCCAGAGTTTAAAAAATATGCTTGAAGAGATAAAGAATGAAAAAGGTAAAGTAGACACCATATTAAATAATATGACTGACGGGATTATAGCCTTTAGTAAGGAGGGATATATCATTCATGCCAATCCTGAGGCGCTGGCGATGCTCAACAGAGTCAGAATGGATGAAACCCTGGATCAGGTGCTGAGGGAGTATCATATTGAAGCCACGGCGGAAGAAATAATGAATGAGACTGATGCTGTCAATGAAAAAAAACTATCTCTTTGGCTTGGCGGCAGGATAATGCGGCTGGGCTTTGCATTATTTACAGATGCTGAGTTAAAAAACGAAGGGAGTATCCTGATTCTAAGAGATATCACCGAGCAACAGAAACTGGATACCATGCAAAAAGAATTCGTAGCTAATGTTTCCCATGAGTTAAAAACCCCGCTGACTTCTATAAAAAGCTATACAGAAACGCTTCTTGGCGGAAATGTTGATGATGAAAAAACCAAAAGAGAATTTCTGCATGTCATTGAAGCAGAAGCAGACAGGATGTCAGAGCTGGTAAAAGACTTGCTTTCGCTGTCAGCGCTTGATATGAAAAGAACTGTGCTTAATTTCCGGAAGCATCAAGTTGCTGATCTTATTAACAGTACTGTTGAAAAAGTACTGATTGCTGCAAATGACAAAAAACATACAATAAAAAAAGAAATCATTTATCAGGGTAAGGCAGTTTTCGATTTTGATAAAATCCAAAGGGTTCTGATAAACGTGTTGATGAATTCTGTTAAATACACGGATCCAGGTGGGGAAATAACAATATATGCTACAAAAAACAAAGGGAATATACAAATAAAAGTGGCAGACAATGGAATGGGTATTCCCGAGAAAGATTTGTCAAGAATTTTTGATAGATTCTATAGGGTAGATAAAGCCCGTTCTAGAAAAATGGGCGGAACCGGTCTTGGTCTTGCAATAGC
This sequence comes from Clostridia bacterium, assembly GCA_030592355.1. Taxonomy (GTDB): domain Bacteria; phylum Bacillota; class Clostridia; order DUPQ01; family DUPQ01; genus JAFGQE01. The sequence continues at coordinate 8,780 of JAUVJE010000014.1, read as the reverse complement.
CAAGGAAATAGTAGCCGCCCACAACGGGGAGATACAGATAAACAGTACTGCTGAAAAAGGAACGGAAGTGGTAATTGAAATACCGCTTAACAGTTATTGGAGAAATGACGATGAGTAAAAAAACAGTAATAATTTTTGTAATCGTTCTTTCACTTGGCGTGTTGTTTCAGACAATGGTAATTATCGATTACTATTCTGAAAATTTTAACCTGGGATTTTTCCGGCAGAAAAATGAAACAGGAACATATTACAAATCTCTGGATGCTAATATCAGCGATAAGTTCTTTGTGCCTCATGAAATAATAATCAGATTTGAAAACAGACCATTTGTAATAAGAAGCGGGGAGAATCTGTTTGATGATCTTTGGAATGACAGCCGGGATGTTGTGGACAGTGTGCTGACCGGTGAATTTTCAGAGTCAATTCTATCGTGGGATCAAGTCTGCGGAAATGACGGTGTTACCGTAGCGCTGGGGAATTACTTCCCGGTTGAGTATATTGAATTAATGATAGGAACTGAAAATAATAATGATTCTGGATTTTTGATTGATAAATTCATGATTATTCCGGGAGAATCAGGCATGGATGTATATTTTCATACTGATGATTCAGTTTATGAATTTAAAGCTATGCAGCCGTATGGATTGTTTTCTAAAGACAACTTTCACAATATAACAGATTTACTGACAAGAGACCCAAATTATAATAATAGTTATTACACTGATATTTATAAGGTTATCAGTAAAGCTGTATGGGAAAATTATATTGAACCTGACATCCTTATCAGCAATGATCTTTCGCACCATATAATACCATGGGTGTTCGCCGGTTTACCCGATACAATAAACGATTACATAAGTATTGTCGGCAAAGAAAAGTCAGAAAGCAGAGACGCGCTTATGGATGATGCTGTTTCTGCAATTAAAAGAAAGCTTTTAATTAGGTCGAATAATCTTTTTACAACACATTTTGATTCCTTTGGAAATTTGTTTTTTATCAATCAATTCAATTTGTACAAAATTGAAAAGGATGGTTGGGTTTCATATAATTACACACCGGGTACTGAAGGCGACGAAAGGGGTTCTATAGGCAATGCGTTCACCAATGCTTACGAGACGATTAACACAATAAGCGGACTTGCATCGGAATACAGGGGAGAACTTTTTGTGTCCGGGGTACAGGTAAATGAAGATTCATATACATTCAGATTTGACTACAAATATAATTCTATGATTGTTGCCATAAAGGACGAAAATCATGCGGCTTTGATTACAGCAACTGCAACCAGAACCATTGAGGCCAGAATGCTACCGCTGAATTTTAGTAAAATGGCTGAAGATACACAGGTGGAAATTCCATACATTTTTAATTTTGGCAGCAATCTCAGGCTTAACGATATCAACGATTTAAATGCCATAGAAGCATATAATATATATGTAGGTTATGGAACTTTTAGCGGAAACCAGAACCTTATCGGACCTGTGTGGATTATTGAGGAGAAGTCAGGTAAAAAGGAAATTTATAATTTGCAAAGGGGAGATGAATAGTATGGACACAAAAAAAGCACTGGTTGTCGTTGCAATACTATTAATTCTGATGAATATTACCCTTGCCTCGTATATTGTCGTTATAAACGCAAATAATAAAAAGTTCGCAAGTATAGAAGAATATACTGTCAAAATACTTAAACAAAGAGATATTGGTTTAAATTGCCTAATACCTTCTGATAACCCCGGAGCATCATCTATAACACTTGGAGATATGCTGTATAGCGAAACCTCAATAAATACGCTTAGTGAAAAGACGGGTGGAAGCTATTCTTTTGATGAACAGGAGCGATTGATTTTCACAAATTCACTTTCTGAAGAAGTCGTATCGGGTGAAATGAGCAGGACGACGGTGGAAAGGCTGGCTCACAATTTTATTGATTCTATAGGATTGCAAAAGAATGAATATGTACTTGACTTCGTAATTGAGACAGGAACGGATGAATATAATGTTAGATATATCTATAAAGATAATGCCGGCAATTACTATTTTGATTCATATATTGAGATGAATATTAGTAATTATGGGGTAATCAGTTCAGAAATCAACGCACTTTCAATTGAGAAGAAGAACGGAGATAAGGGAGGTGGTATCCCTATAAGTGCAATTCTCCTGACAAATATGGTTGCTGAATCCAAAGCAAAGGTGATTAATGGGATCAATTACGGATATCATCGAAAGAATTCAGATTCAAATGAGTCGGTCATGTGTTGGAGAATCAGATTGGGCGATGGCAGCGAAAAGTATTTTGACATCGAAACCGGAAAAGAAATTACGCCGGAGCTTGATATCCTTGAATTTCATAATATCGTGTTCAATTGTCAATTGCCTGAATCATTTAACGGCTATGATGAAGTTGTTTACGGTTTAAGTACGTTTACTCAGCAGATATTGAGTTCGACACAGGTATTCCTAAGCGGCCAAACGAGTATAGAGACTAACGGCACCATCAGTTTTGTCAGGACGACATTCGGAAGTAACATTCAGTATAGTCTAAACAAAGAAACCGTTGCAGAGCTATCAGAAGCATTTATAAATGAAATCGGATTGAAATCTCAAAATTATTACATGGAAACGATTGAACAGGTAGATGATAACCTATATAAAACTTTATATATATACAAGGATTCAGCCAAAAACCTGTATTTTGATAACTTTATTGAGATACATGTTGTGGAATTAGGTGTAATTTTTGCCAGTATTAAGAATGATGTGTTCGAACCCGGAGATAGATATTCAGGCACCGGTATATCTTTGGGAACAATATTGCTTAATAATCTGAGTATGGACATGGGACAGGAGTATATAATAAGCAGAATCACATCAGGATATATAAAAACACCGGAAAAAGGCAATACGGCGATTGCATGCTGGAAAGTGGAATTTGAAGATAAAAGCGTGAGATATTTTTCTGCAGTTACCGGTGATGAAAAGCAATTAAGTGAATGAGGCGACAATCATACTAACGGGAGGATACCATGGGAAAAACATTCTATAATAAGTTAAACAGGCAGTTGGAGGATATGAAATCTGAGGGGAAGTACAAAGAGTACCAATTTTTAAAGACGCCGATGTCAAACAAAACTGTTATTGAAAATTATGACGAAGTTATCGTTTTATGTTCCAATAACTACCTGGGATTGAGTGATAAACCGGAGATTATAAAAGCGGGGCAGGCGGCATTGGAAAAGTATGGTGTAGGTGCCGCCAGCGTTAGATTTATTTGTGGGACTTTTGACATACATAGACAGCTTGAAGAAAAAACAGCAGAATTTCTTCATACTGAGGCCTCGCTTTCTTATACATCGTGTTGGAACGCTAATACAGCGGTAATTCCTGTTTTAGTTGGTGCTGGGGATTGTCTGATAAGCGACGAACTCAATCATGCAAGCATAATAGACGGATGCAGGCTAACAAGCAAAAAAGTTCAGCGTTTTGTTTATAATCATTCAGATATGAATGATTTAGAAATAAAATTAAAAGAAGCCGGAGAATTTGATACCAAGCTGATTATTACCGACGGCGTGTTTTCCATGGAAGGGGATATTGCTAAGCTTCCTGAAATAAAAGCGCTTGCTGAAAAATATAATGCCATAGTTCTGGTTGATGAATCCCATGCCACAGGAGTACTTGGGAATACCGGACGCGGTACAGTGGAATTTTATAATATGCTTGGTGAAATTGATATCATAACCGGTACGTACGGAAAGGCACTGGGAGGTGCGGGCGGAGGTTTTGTAGCAGGAAAACAGGAAGTCATTGATCTTTGCATACAATCATCGAGGCCCTCCTTATTTTCCAATTCTTTGCCTCCGGTTCTTGCGGCAATGGCGCTTGAAGCCGTCGATTATCTTGAAAGCAATCCCGGGATAGTTAAATCACTCCACGAAAAAACTGAGTATCTTAGAAAGGGCTTGAAATCTGTGGGATTAAATCCCCTTGACGGAGAAAGTGCAATCGTTCCTATTATTGTCGGCGAAACAGCTAAAGCAATAAGCATGGCAAAAGCAATGCTGGATAAAGGAGTATATGTCACAGGCTTTGGATTCCCTGTTGTTCCTGAAGGCACGGCCCGTATAAGAATGCAAGTATCCGATGCGCTTACATATGATGATTTGGACTATTCAATTAAAGTGGTAAAAGAAATCTACGATGCATATTGACACAAAAAAGCTCCGGGTAACATTTTGACTTTATTTACCATTGAGTTGGCTATAAGGATTATGTATAATTGATATATACAGGCGGATGAAGCATGCAGGAGATTTCCAACTAGGAAAGCCGAAGAAGCAAGCGCATATCCAGTCGGGATATGTGTGAATCTTTCAGGCAAAAGGACCGTATGCGGACGCATCTCTGAAAAGCCGAAAGGCACCGAAGGGGCAATGCTTAGGTAGAAACTCTCAGGTTCAAAAACGGGGAAGACGACAAGCATGGTTTTGTTGTCTTTTTTTAGTGTATGGGAGGAATGATGGGAAAAACACCACTGTATGAAACTCATATATCGCTGGGAGCGAAAATGATAGATTTTGGCGGCTGGATAATGCCGGTTCAATATTCGGGAATTATTCGTGAGCATAATAAAGTAAGGGAATCAGCAGGAATTTTTGATGTATCCCATATGGGGGAAATTCTTATAACCGGCCCGGATTCAGCACATTTTACAGATTTTCTTATAACTAATAGCCTGATAGGAATTAAGCCGGGTGATGTAATATACTCGCCTATGTGTTATCAAAACGGCGGGTGTGTTGATGATGTTCTTATATATTGCCTAAGCGAAAAAAATTATTTATTGGCCGTAAATGCATCAAATATTCAAAAAGACTATGACTGGATTACGGCAAATTCAGAGCATTTTGATGTCAAAGTTGAAAATATATCCGAATTATATGCCCAGATAGCCGTTCAGGGGCCGAGGGCCCAGAAAATCCTAAGCGAAATTACGGATGTAAACCTTGATTCCATTGGTTTTTTTAAATCTAACGTGAGTATGGAGATCGGAGGAGTCAGGGCTATGGTATCCCGGACCGGATATACAGGAGAGGACGGATTTGAGATTTATACGGCATCGGATGATGCGCCTAAATTATTTAAAGAAATACTTGAAACGGGTTCGGATAGGATTGTACCATGCGGCCTTGGGGCGAGAGACACTCTTCGGTTTGAAAGCTGTCTGCCTCTTTACGGGCATGAATTAAGTAATAAAATTTCACCGTTGCAGGCAGGGCTTAAAGTTTTTATTAAATTTGGCGAAATTGATTATATCGGCAAGAAAGCGCTTGAGGAAGAAATTAGTTGCGGCATTAAGAAAAGAATAACAGGATTTGAAATGATAGATAAAGGAATAGCCCGGAACGGGTATAGCGTTTTCACTAAAGATGGGGAGGAAATCGGATATGTCACCAGCGGCAGCATATGTCCTTCTTTGTCAAAAACAATGGGACTGGCTCTGTTGAATGCTGATTATATAAAAAGCGGGAATGAAATTCTGATAGGAATAAGAAATAAGAAGGTTAGGGCTATAACGGTTAAGAAACCGTTTTATAAAAAAAAATATAGAAAACGGGAGGAATAATATAATGCCCAGTAAAAATTTGAAATATTCAAAAGACCACGAATGGGTCAGGGTCGACGGCGATATCGCCGTTATAGGTATTACTAATTATGCCCAGCTTCAGCTGGGAGACATTGTCTATGTAGAGTTGCCGGAAGTTGGCGTGACGGTTGAAAGAGATGAGGTTGTATGTGCAGTTGAATCTGTTAAAACTGCAGCTGATATTATTACACCTATTTCAGGTGAAGTTGTTGAGGCCAATGTAGATTTGGATGATGGTCCGGAGCTAATAAATGACGATTCATTTGCGGCATGGATAATGAAAATTCAAATTTCCGATATGTCTGAAATTGATAATTTAATGGATGAAGCAGAATATGCGGATTTTTGTGAGAATGAAGACTGAAAATGCATAAATATATACCAAACACCGATGCTGAAATAAAGCTGATGCTGGAAACCATCGGCGTTAATAGCATTGAAGAGTTGTTTTTAACAATTCCTGACGAGATAAAGAAAAAAAACGGGTGCGACATTCCTAAAGGAATGAGTGAACAAGAGCTGGTTGTGCACATGAGGGAACTGGCAATGGAAAACACATCGGCATATGATCTGATATGCTTCCTAGGTGCAGGAACCTACGACCATTTTATACCTTCGGCAATAAGTTCCCTGACATCACGTTCTGAGTTTTATACAGCATATACTCCTTATCAAGCTGAAATAAGTCAAGGTGTTTTGCAGGCGATTTTTGAATATCAGACAATGATATGCGAACTTACCGGCATGGAAGCCGCTAATGCCTCCATGTATGATGGTGTAAGCGCTACGGCTGAGGCCTGTGCCATAGCATTTATATCATCAAGAAAAAGGAACAAGATAATTGTTTCATCAACTGTTCAACCGGAAACCCGTGAAGTTATAGAAACTTACATGAATGGCAGAAAAGTAGTGATTGAGGAAATCCCATTTGCGGACGGTGAAACGGATTACACTGCACTTGAGAAAATGTGTGATGAAACAACCGTGGCGGTTTGTATACAAAGTCCGAATTTTTTCGGGATAGTAGAAAATATGGATAAGGTTGGAGAGATAGCTCATTCAAAAGGAGCGGCATTTATCGTAAATACTGATTTGATATCTTTGGGAATACTGAAACCACCGGCTGAAGCCGGAGCGGATTTTGTCGTTGGCGACGCACAGCCCTTGGGCAACCCTATGGCATTCGGAGGGCCGCATCTCGGGTATTTTACTGCCAACGGGAAATACATAAGGAAGATGCCGGGAAGGATTGTAGGCGAAACCACCGATACAAATGGTAATAAAGGTTATGTTCTGACGCTTCAGGCGAGAGAACAGCATATCAGGAGGGAAAAGGCGACGTCCAACATATGCTCAAATCATGCATTGAATGCTTTGGCTTCCACCATATATCTGTCAATTGTTGGAAAAGAGGGTATTAAAGAAATTGCTCTTCGCTGTGCCAATAATGCAAGATATACACATGAAAAACTTTTGGAGACCGGTAAATTTCGCGATTTATTTAATAAACCGTTTTTTAAAGAATTTGCTTTGGAAGCGGATACAGATATTGATAAGCTGAATAAAGCCCTTTTTAAAGAAGGCTATATGGGTGGCTTTAAGATTGATGAGAAGTATCCGGACTTAACGGGAGGATGGCTTGTGGCAGTTACGGAAAAAAGAACAAAAACTGAAATTGACGATTTTTCCTTAAAGGCAGGTGAAACAGTATGAGTAAATTGATATTTGATATCAGCAGAAAAGGCAGAAGGGCTTTCAATTTGCCTGAAACAGATATACAGCAAAAATCTCCGTCTGAGTTATTTCCGCAATGGAGTATCAGAACATCTGACGCACGTCTTCCGGAAGTCGGTGAGCTTGATGTTATAAGGCATTTTACAGAGCTGAGTAATAGAAATTTCGGTGTAGATTCGGGTTTTTATCCCCTTGGTTCATGCACTATGAAGTATAACCCTAAAGTGAATGAGCTAGTTGCCTCATTTGAAGGTTTTACTGAGCTGCATCCCGATCAACCTGTAGAATCCGTGCAGGGAGCATTGAAATTGATGCATAATCTTGAAACATATCTTGCTGAAATAACCGGGATGGACTATATATGCCTACAGCCTTCTGCCGGCGCTCAGGGTGAGATGGCCGGGTTAATGGTTATAAAAGCTTATCACGAGAAACAGGGGGATTTTGGAAGGACTAAGGTTCTGTGTCCGGACTCCGCTCATGGAACTAATCCTGCATCCGCGGCTGTAGCGGGGTTTGATGTGGTGCATGTCAAATCCAATGATAAAGGTCTTTTGGATGTGGATGAGCTCAGGAGACTGGTAGGAGAAGATACGGCCAGCCTTATGTTGACCAATCCAAATACACTGGGACTTTTTGAGGAAGATATAATCGAAATAGCAAAAATCATACATGATTGCGGAGGGTTGCTATATTATGACGGAGCAAATGCTAATGCAATCCTTGGACAGACACGCCCCGGCGACATGGGGTTTGATGTTGTTCATCTTAATCTCCATAAAACTTTTGCCACGCCTCACGGAGGAGGGGGACCGGGAGCCGGCCCAATCGGAGTAAAAGAAAAACTTCATGCGTTCCTGCCTGTTCCCTGGATTGAAAAAAGCGGCGATTATTATGAATTTAATTACGATAAGCCAAACTCAATTGGCAAGGTAAAATCTTTATATGGTAATTTTCTGGTGCTTGTAAGGGCTTATGCATACATTCGTACAATGGGAGGGGAAGGACTTAAGCAGGTTTCGGGAAATGCGGTGCTTAATGCAAATTATATCCTTGCACGTCTGAAGGGAAAATATGACGTGCCTTTTGGAGACAGATGCATGCACGAGTTTGTGATTTCCGGCGAAAAGCAGAAGAAGATGGGAGCTAATACACTGGGAATTGCAAAAAGACTTCTGGATTATGGGTATCATCCGCCTACGATTTATTTTCCTTTGATAGTAAAGGAAGCCATGATGATGGAACCAACTGAAACAGAGTCAAAAGAAACTTTGGATGAATTCGTTAACGTTCTCCTAAAGATTAATAAAGAGATAGAAGAAAATCCTGATATAGTGAATACCGCGCCGCATAATACTGTGGTGGGGCGGCTGGATGAAGTGCTGGCGGCCAGAAAACC
>JAUVJE010000066.1 GCA_030592355.1 Clostridia bacterium | reverse complement strand
TCTACGTTGCTTATAATTTTCACCCCGCCCAGCTTCTGTTTGTGAGCAATGTCTTTGGATACGACTTTAACTACGATTTTATCTCCGAATCGTGATAGGATTTCCTCAGTTGCCATACCGGGATTATCTATAAATTCATAATGCGGAACATCCAGACCGGCATAGCCAAGTATAGCATAAACCTCGAATTCAAATAACACATTTCTCCCCGATGCATGGGCCTTTTCAAAAACAGAGTCAATTTTTTCATAGGATATTTTAGACATAAACAACCTCCGCTGTAATTTGGGCCGCCGCACAGCCGATTTTCTAAATATGCAGTATGCCCTGTTTAAGTTACCGAAGCAATTATCACATCCATTATCTATTATCATCCTTAAATTCGCAACCCTATCTTGCGCTTACCCCGCGCTGCTGCCGATTTAATTTTCTATTGCAGTTAGTCTTACAAAGTTGCATTTACCTTTTTGTTTCACCTCTGCCGCCGATTTCTCCATCAACCGTCAACCTTACCCAGAGCATTTGGTTGACGGGCAAGCAGCAATTGTGTTAAAATTCCGCAGAGGAGAAATTTATGAAAGTCAGAAACCTGATATTTATATCGTTTTTTACCACATTGGCCGTTGCAGGAGCTTTTCTGCGCATACCCCTCCCTTTCATGAGCATTACTTTTCAGATGTTTTTCGCCCTCCTCGCCGGAATTATTTTAGGTCCGGTACGTGGAATGATTGCAATGACCGTATACCTGGCACTTGGTTTAATCGGATTACCGGTTTTCTCCCTCGGAGGCGGAATCGGATACATACTGCAGCCTTCGTTCGGATTTATACTGGGATTTATACCAGGAGCATATGTTTCCGGAATAACTTACAGTAAGTTGGAAAATAAACCCTATTCAAAAACCTTATGGGCTTACTTTGCAGGTTCTATGGTGATTTATGCATTAGGCATAGCCTATATGTTCCTTATTTTAGAATTCTATCTTGAAAAACCCGGTGTTTCGCTAACGGCAATCTTCATAAGCATGCTGCCGTATATTGGCAAAGACATTATCCTCGGTTTGCTTGCCGCATCTATGGGCCGTTACGTCCCCCTTTTAAGAAAATTATCCGCGGGATAACAGCAACTCAAATCTTCTTTAAAATACTATGATAACAGCAACTCAAATCTTCTTTAAAATACTATTATAATTGCAAGTACCAGCCTGACAAAGGAAATTTGGTTTCAGACGAAGTTAGAAAGGCTTTTGTTGAGTGCCGTGTATGAAGATACACAAACGAGACGAAATGCCGCATCTAACAAAGTAAGTCTGGCATATCATAATAGAAAGCCACTGATTGATATTATTTAAATTCAGTGGCTAATTTCATTTATAATAGTTTGGGCTCAAATGATAATATTCACACGTTGTAAACCTAGGGTAGTGAAATTATCATTCAATAGCCCCGGTGATTTCCCCACGGTTATACAGATGATTCCATGCAATGGAAAATCACTCAGATGAAACCAAATTAACCTGTCAGAAGGTCGCCTTGCTGCCAGTCGTTTCGTCTCATAATCGATTCGATTTCGTCAACAATCGCTCTCCAGCTTCTGCCGAAATTACAAAAAAGAGTCCTCTCTGCAGGCGCCCTGCCCATTAACCTTTGCACAACAATGGATTTATCCAAATTTCTCAGAAATGCTATTGTCCGGTCTATAAATTCACTACATTCAAGCATCTCTATTTCACCTTTGACGTACATGTCGCCTAATGCAGTCTCTTTCAATACATAAAGCGAATGGCATTTTACCTGTTCAATACCCGCCTGCGAGAGCATCCTGGCATTCATGACGATTTGCTCCGTATTTTCTATGGGGATATCAGTAATCATATGAGCGCATACGCCTAATCCATATTCCTTTAACATTGACGCGGACCTGAAAAAATCGTCGGCTGTATGCCTTCGATTCAGAAATTCAAGAGTCTTGTCATTTGTACTCTGGAGTCCCATTTCAACAACAACATCAACTTCATGGGATTCTGAAATTTCCTTTAAAAATGCCGCATGCTGTTCAAAAATGCAGTCCGGGCGGGTTGATATATAAAGCGCAACAATATTATGCACAATTGCTTCGCGTATATATTTTTTAAATAATGAAAAATCAAGATATGTGTTTGAATAATTCTGAAAATATGCGATAAAACCGTCAGCTCCGTATCTGGGCCCGAGATATTCCATGTTTTGCCGGATTTGTTCCTTTATGGGGACTGTCGCTTCCAGCGTCTCGAAACCGGCAGCTTCGTCACCGCAGAAAATACAGCCTCCGGTTCCCTTTGTACCATCGCGGTTTGGGCATCCGCATGGAATATTGACAGGGACTTTATATATTTTCCTGCCGTATTTTTTTATTAAATACTCAGAAAATTTGTTATATGGCGCTTTAGTCATTTCCCCCGCCCCGGAACATCAGGTATGCATTGATAAATCCATTCAGGTCACCGTCCATTACCTTGTGGACATCCCCCATTTCAAAATTGGTCCTATGGTCCTTGACCATCGTGTAAGGACAAAATACGTAAGATCTTATCTGGCTGCCCCATGCTATTTCCATCTGAACCCCTTTAAGGTCCTCTATTTTCTCTTTCTCTTCGCGTTCTGCGAGCTCAATGAGTTTTGAGTAAAGAAGTTTCATTGCGGTCTCGCGGTTTTGATGCTGGCTTCTTTCAGACTGACACGCCACGACTATCTTTGTGGGTAAATGGGTAAGCCTTACAGCGGAATCGGTTTTATTGACATGTTGCCCTCCCGCCCCTGACGCTCTGAATGTATCCATCTTAATGTCTTCCGGTTTGATACTAATATTTACGTCACTGCTGATTTCGGGAATGACTTCCAAAGATGCGAATGACGTATGTCTGCGGCCTGAAGAATCAAAAGGAGATATCCTCACAAGTCTGTGTACGCCGTTTTCAGATTTTAAATATCCGTATGCATGATTGCCCTCAACTCTCGCCGTTACGCTTTTGATTCCGGCATCGTCACCCGGCAATATATCTGTAATTACAAATTTAAAGTTTCTGGATTCGGCCCAGCGGGAATACATGCGAAGAAGCATTTCAACCCAATCCTGAGCTTCGGTTCCCCCCGCTCCTGCATGCAATGTCATAATTGCGTTTTCCATGTCGTGTTTACCGCTCAACAGCATTTCTAATTTAGCAATCTCGTATTCTTTTTTTAACTCTGATAAACAATTCACCAACTCAGTCTCTATTTCGGCATCCTTTTCTTCTGTGTACAACTCAAAAAGAACTTCCACGTTTTCAAAAGCATCTGCAAGGGATTCATATCCAAAAAGCCTTTGTTTCAGCCGCTTGATTTTCTGAAGCACTTTTTGCATGTTTTCATGGTCATTCCAAAAATCCACTGCCGCAGTTTGTTCTTCAAGCCCTGCGATTTCTACCTTAATGGATTGGGTGTCAAGTGACTTTTCTAAATCTCCTATGTCTTTTGACAGATTTGCAATATCTGATTTTATTAATCCTGTATCAAGCAATTTATTTCTCCTGCAGCCCTTTGATAAATCTTTCGGTTCTCACAAGGGCTTCTTTAATATTCTCCAATGAACTTGCATAAGTGGCTCTGACATATCCTTCGCCGCAATCTCCGAAAGCCGTGCCGGGAACCATCAGTACTCTTTCGCTTTTTAGAAGTCCTTCGCAAAACTCGTCACTGGATAATCCCGTTGATGTTATATTTGGGAATATATAAAACGCCCCCTGCGGTTCAAAACACTTCAACCCTAAATCCCTGATGCCATTAAGTATAAATTTCCTTCGTCTGTCATATTCTTTAATCATTCTTTCAACTTCGGCATCACAGTTTCTGAGAGCCTCTATTCCGGCATATTGAGCAGGCGTCGGCGCACACATCAGCGTATACTGATGAATTTTAAACATGTGTTTTATTATTTCCTTATTCCCACAGACAAAGCCAATTCTCCATCCCGTCATGGCATGGCTTTTTGAAAATCCATTGACTACAATCAGCTTCTCTTTGATTTCCGGGAATGTTGCCAATGAGCGGAACTCAAATCCGTAAGTGAGCTCAGAATATATCTCATCTGAAATAATTACAACATCCTTGTTTTTAAGTACTTTTACAACTTCCTCCAATTCCTCTCCGGTCATAACCGACCCCGTCGGATTATTTGGGAAAGGAATAATGACAGCCTTTGTCTTTTCAGTTATGGCAGCTTCAAGTTCAGCAGGATCTATTTTAAATAAGTTTTCTTCTTTCAGTTCCAGGCTGACGGGAATCCCTCCGCTCACATTGACGCAACCTTTGTATGCCACAAAACTAGGTTCCGGCACTACCACTTCATCACCTGGCTCCAAAATGGCTTTTAGAGCCAAATCTATTCCCTCGCTGGCCCCGACTGTCACGATTATTTCATCTGCGGCATCGTAAGCTATATCATACTTTCGCTTTAGATACTCTGAAATTTCATCCCTTAGCTCCCGTATCCCCGCATTGGCGGAATAATGGGTGCGGCCTTTTTCCAAAGCATATATGCCGGCTTCCCTGATTTGCCACGGAGTAATGAAATCCGGTTCGCCTATTCCAAGGGAAATGACATCTTCCATTTCGTTAATGAGGTCAAAATATTTCCTTATCCCCGACGGAGGCATTTCCCTTACGCTATTTTTGACATATTTTTCAGGTGAACTCATAATACTATGGCCTCTCTGTCATCCTTTTCGATACCTTCAAAAATAATATTACCATCTTTATATTTTTTTAGTACAAAATGGGTGGCCGTACTGAATACCCCGTCAATGACCGCAAGTTTTTCTGACACGAACATTGCAACTTCTTTAATGTGTTTTCCCTCAATCATCACAGAAAGGTCGTAACTGCCCGACATGAGCCAGCAAGCCTTGACCTGGGGATACTTATAGATTCTTTCAGCAATGCTGTCGAAACCTTTGTCCCTCTGAGGAACCAGTTTTACTTCAATTATAGCCGTAATCAAATCCGTATCCGTCTTGTCCCAGTTGATTATTGCCTTATATCCAAGAATAACGCTGTCCTGTTCGTATTCCGCAATAGCCGTGGAAACGTCCTTTTCATCCAGACCTGTCAATACAGCGACTTCAGCTACTGTCAATTTAGCATTCTTTTCCAGAATATCAAGTATTTCTTTCATTTGTCCGTCCTCCAACTTATTCGGCCGGGACCAGGTCCCGGAGATATGTAAAGAGAACCGGTTTTAACGGTTCTCCTGTGATTAAAATCAACCCTCAGAAATCAACCGAAAAAATCATCACTTTCTTCATTCTCTTCCGCGTCTTTAGAATCGCCTGTCGGCGTATCCAAAATCGGTCCTTCATCCTCAATTGATTCTTTTTCTTCTTCGGGTTTCGACTCGCGGGCAGGCTCGATTCCATTTAATACGAGGGTATTTATCGATTTTTCATATTTCCCCAGAATTGCAGAAGCTTCTTTCTTCATCTCCATAAGTTCACGCTTTATATCAACGATCTTCTCACGTTCATTTTCAGCAACAGCTTCAAGTTCAACGACTTCAGCTGCCACTCTCTTCTTTGCCTCATCTATGATTTTGTCCGCTTTCTCATTAGCGCTGATAAGCGCTTGCGAAATTTTTTCCTTTTCGGTCAAAATGCGTTCTTCTTCCAGCTTGATTTCCTCATATTTTTTGCTTACGTTCTTAAGCTGGGCAATCATTTTTTCCAGTTCTAAATCTTTGGAAGTCAGCTTTTCCTCATAATCTCTGGTAAGACTTTCTATATAAGTGTTTACTGAGCCTTTATTGAAGCCGAACATTGAACTTTGAAATCTTTTCTGTGCCATTTTTGCCTCCCCTTCATCCTCTTGAAGATACGATTTAAAGTTTTATCTAAATGAAAAATTGCACAATCTACATCATGCAATCCTTCATTCTAAGTATATCTGAATTATACTCTATAAATTTTTGTTAATCAAGTCGCTTATAAATGCAGCCGGTCTTAATCCAATGAGCTTTTCAGCTATTTCACCATCTTTAAAAAGAAGCATTGTCGGAATATTCATAATTCTGTATGTGCCTGCTATATCCGGACATTCATCCACATTGACTTTAACAAATTTTGCTTTTCCTTCGAACTGGACGGCCAACTGCTCAAAAATTGGAATCAGTGCCCTGCAGGGTCCGCACCATGCAGCCCAAAAATCCACTAATACCGGAACATCAGAATTCAGAACCACTTCCTGAAACTCTGCGCTCTGCACCTCTATAATATTCTTTCCTGCCATATTCTCAAACCTCCTATGCATTCTATACAGATGATACCCATCTGAAATCAAACCTAAACAACACTTTAATCTTCAAGCATTGCAATTGCATTTTCCCTGCATATTTTTTTATATGCACTTTCTGACAATTTCCCTTTTGCATGCATTTCATCAAGCCATGAACCGAGTCTGAATTCTACGGAGGGAGCGCTGACATCTGTTCCGTAGAACAACCTGTCCTGGAAACGTTCCATAAACCATATACCAAAGTCAGTGTCCCTCATAACTGCATTTTCACCGCTGCCTGCCGACAGATCTCCGAGGAGATTAGGATAGTTTTCAAAAAGTTCCACCAACCTGCCGGGCTTGACTTCTCCCTTCGGGTACCCTATCCTGGTTTCTTCTGTTGCATCTTTCCCTATTTCAGACCAAAAAAGCTGGGAGTGCCCCAGTATCCTTAATTTGGGATACTTATCAAGAAGTGATTCCAACCTGGGCAGACCGAGGTCGTCTACTATTCCGTAATAACCACCTACCTGCGGTGCTAAATGTATTGTTACAGGCATATCGCACTCAGCGCAATGGTAGAACAAATTATCAACAAGAGGGTCGTCAATATAATAATTAAAAGTTACTTCGCCGACGCCTTTGGCACCATGCTCTTTATAATATTTAAGCCAGTAGGAAAAATTCGTATCCGGCGCATTATTACCCATGGTCGGATGCAGATTGCAGAACCAATAGAATGTCTCTGGATATTGCTGAGCCAACAGGTATGATTCCTCGTTAGACTGTATATGAAAACCGCATTCAGGGGCAATCCCGGTCATTATAACGCCTTTTTCTATTCCCCATGCATCATATTTCTCTCTGATTTGCTCCGGCGATGCATATGGTTCGTTGTTTCTCGGACGCATTAACATCTGCACCATTCTGGTGTGTACATGAATATCAATTTTTTTAAACATAGCTCATGTCCTCCAATTAAATAATCGGGAATTTTGATTCCAACGATACTTCGAATATTGTATCATAATGTCTGTGTATTCAATACAAAAATATTTAGAAAAGCAGCCTACAAAGTAATATTTCTTAATATTCATACAACAGAATCAGCAGCATAACCGAAGCGTTTGCCATTTGAGGCTTCTCAATAGATTTTCTGCCCGAATTTCCCACTCCCGTAAAATACTTCCCCGGCAAAAATGTTTTTCTTTCGAAAGATTGGAAAAACAGATATTATATACAAAAGAGTGGGAAAGAGAGAACCGATGGGCTCCTAAAAAGCTTTTGCACAGATTATTTAAAAATAAAATACTTACGAGGTGACGATATGGAAAAGAGATATCCTGCGGTAATGATGGCAACGGCACTGCTTCCCTGGGATGAGCAATTTAATTTCATGCCCAGGGTTTTTGACAAAGAGGTGCATAATCTTATAAATCACGGAATCAAGCATATCTATCTTTTCGGAACCGCCGGTGAAGGTTATGCCGTCAGCAATAAGCAATTCGAGATTATTGTGAAACATTTTTCAGAATTAATGATCGGCGACGGACTTCACCCTATGGTAGGCCTTGTTGATATGTCGGTCCCGCGAATGCGCGAAAAACTGGAAATCGCTTATAAATACGGCATCAGGGAATTCCAGTTCTCACTGCCCTGCTGGGGCGTTTTAAACAGCGATGAGGTTTTCGGTTTCTTTAACGCCCTGCTTCCTGACTATCCCGACTGCAAATTCCTCAATTATAATCTAAAAAGAACCAAGCGGTTCCTTGAACCCGAAGAGTTATTTGAACTTGCCGAGCTGCATCCGAATTTTGCGGCTGTCAAATATACGCGCGGCGATGAATCGGATCTTACGGCCATAGCGTCCTCAGCCTCCCCCCTTCAGTTTTTTCTAGTTGAAAGAAATTTTATTAACCTGTCTAAACTGACAGAGTGCGGACTTTTAATGTCCATTAGCAATATGGATCTTGAAAAAGCGTCCATTCTATTTAATAAATGTATTTCCGGTGATTTTAAAGCAGCTGAAGCAATTATGGATGTTTTCTGGGAGATCAGAGGCACAATGATAGATTCCATAACTTTTCCGGCTATTGATGGCGTTTATGACAAATTGTATGCTAAATATAATATAAGGGATTTCCCTCTTCGCCTGCTTTCGCCATACCAGTGCGCTTCTGAAGAAACCTTTGACAAATTTGCGGACTGCGCCGACACACTCCTGAATCCCTGATTCCCAATTTTAACGACTACCCGAAGGGTGTTCATCGAAATCAGGCAGTGATTAACAGCATTTCTATTTTTTCAAACAGATCTGCCAGACGTGAACGCGGACAGGCAACGTTTATCCTAATGAAGCCTTTACCCTGTTTCCCGAAGATATACCCCGGGTCTACAAGTATTCCGTATTCTGTTTCAAGCCTGTCGGCAAGTTTCCTATCATCGGCAAAAGCTGTGTTATTGAAGTCCATCCAAGCCAGATATGTTCCTTCGGGAACATCGTACCCGACTCCCACTAGATTTTCATCAACATACTTTTTCATCCAGAAAAGATTACCGTCAATATACTCATTAACCTGTTCAAGCCATTCTTCTCCACCTTCATAAGCCGCCTTCATGGCAACTGCACCCATGGGATTAGGTAGAGAAAGACCTGTTTTATTATAGGCCTCCATTTCCCAGCCCTTCCTATATTTATCATTTTGTATAATGACCGTAGACACCATTAATCCAGGTATATTAAAAGATTTGCTTGGAGCGGAACATGTAATTAAATTCTCAGGGTTTCCGGCTATCGCCGCTGGTATAAACCTTATGCCGTCTCTGACTAAGTCCCCGTGGATTTCATCGGATATAAGAAGCACATTGTTATTTTCGCATATATCACTGACCCGGCTTAACTCTCTTTCTGACCAAACACGACCAACCGGATTGTGGGGGGAGCAAAGAATCATCATTGATACATCCGGTGCTGAAACTTTTAATTCCAAATCCGCATAATCCATCACATACCTGCCGCTGTTTTTTACATCTTTAACAAGGGAGCTTTCAACTACCCTGCGCCCGTTTGCTTTAATCAGCTTTTTGAAAGGATAATAAACCGGGGTTTGTATGACGATACCGTCGCCAAGGTTGGAAAAAGCATTAATCAGACTTCCTATGGCAAAAACCACACCGGGGGCATAAAAAATATCTTTAGTCTTCACAGACCATCCATAACGCCTTGAATACCACTCGCTGACAGATTTGAAAAACTCCCCTTGGTCAAAATATGTATAGCCGTAAACCGGATGCGCCGCTCTATGCTTCAAAGCCTCCACAATTGGCTGAGCACATGGAAAATCCATATCCGCAATCCAAAATGGGTTTATTTTACGACCGGGTTCTATACTTTGAAACTTATAGTTTCTCTCCCATTTGATGGCACCGGAGCCACTTCTGTCTATAACTGCATCAAAATCATACTTCATTGTCAGACTTCCAGGCCTTCCTTTATCCTTTTTACAGCTTCTATGGTGTTGACCCTGCTTCCGAATGCAGTAAGCCTGAAATATCCTTCTCCGCTCGGGCCAAATCCCGAGCCGGGGGTTCCGACCACATTGACTTCATTCAGCAGCTTGTCAAAAAGTTCCCATGATGTCATACCGTTGGGCGTCTTAAGCCAGATATACGGAGCATTGACGCCGCCGAATGTTTTAAGTCCAAGCTCCTGCAGGCCTTCCCTGATTATCCTGGCGTTTTCCATATAGTAAGCTATGGTTATTGCTGTCTGTTTCTTACCCTCATCCGTGTAAACCGCTGCTGCGCCTTTTTGAATGATATATGACACACCGTTGAATTTGGTGCTCACACGCCTTGCCCAAAGATTATTCAGCGAAACTTCTTCCCCACTTTCAGATTTCACGGTCAGCGCATTAGGAACAACCGTATATGCACATCTCGTGCCTGTAAACCCGGCTTTTTTAGAGTAACTTCTGAATTCTACGGCAACTTCTTTTGCGCCGTCTATTTCATATATGCTTCTTGGCACTTCATCATCGGTGATATAAGCCGAATAGGCAGCGTCAAACATAATTACAGATCCGTTTTCCCTGGCATAATCCACCCATTTCTTCAGTTCGGTTTTGCTGAGTGTCGTTCCGGTGGGATTGTTGGGTGAACACAGGTAAATTATATCCGCAGTCTCTTTTGGTAAAGCCGGTGTGAAATTATTCTCTGCAGTGCATGGCATGTAAATAACATTGCTCCATTTGCCGTTTATGAATTCCCCTGTCCTTCCGGCCATGGCATTCGTATCAACATAAACAGGATAAACGGGGTCTGTTACCGCAATTGTATTATCCAGTCCGAATATCTCCTGGAAATTCCCCGTATCACACTTTGCCCCGTCGCTTATGAAAATCTCGTTACTGCCCAGCTTAACGCCCCTTGAAGCATATTCATTTTCAAGTATGGCATCTATAAGGAAGCTATACCCATGGTCAGGTCCGTAGCCTTTGAATGATTCAGGAACAGACATATCGTCCACAGCGGAATGGAGCGCATTTACAATTTCATCATTCAGTGGCTGAGTTACATCGCCTATTCCAAGGCTGATAACATCCGCATCCGGATTCTTTTCCTTATAGTCGTTCACACGGGTTTTTATTTCCGCAAACAAATAGTTGCCCGGAAGTTTTAAATAATTTTCATTAATTTTCAGCATTTTTCTCCCCTTGTTTAATTGATTTATATTTTAATTTCACCTTCAAATACCGTAACAGCGGGCCCGGTCATATATACATGGTTATCATTCTCAGCCCATTCGATTTCCAGGTTACCCCCCAGCAATCGCACAGTATTTTTTCTCATGCTCTTTCCATTCAATACAGATGCAACAAGAACGGCGCAGGCTCCGGTGCCGCAGGCCAGCGTTTCTCCCGAACCCCGCTCCCATACACGCATT